>CAYQWO010000094.1:0-10359 GCA_964421095.1 uncultured Syntrophaceae bacterium | reverse complement strand
CTCCCGATCGGGAATCTCCAGGTCGAAGTTTTGCACGGCCTTAACTTCGCCAAAGTACTTGCTCAAGTTTTCCATAAGGACTTTTGCCATTTTTATCACTCCTTAAGGGCGGCGCTCATCCCAGCCGTCGGTAATAAGATTTCAATGGAATGTTAACAGGTTGTATGCAAAAGTCAAGAATAAATAAGGGGAAAAATTGAGCAAAGGGCCTAAGATAACCGGGCTGAAACCGGAAGCCAGTGCAATGAAAGCCCCGGGCGATGCCCATAAATTGCGGGAAGCGGACTGCCAATTTCGAAATTTATATTTTTGCCCGCTCGTATTGTAGCGGCCACGGAACATCCACCCCGAGCGCCTTGGCGGCATAAAGCGGCCAGTAAGGATTACGCAAAAATTCCCGCCCAATCAGCACGGCATCCGCTTGCCCCGTGGCGACAATCTGCTCGGCCTGGAATGGCTGAGTAATCAGGCCTACCGCGCCAGTAGAGATACCAACCTCGCGGCGAATGGCCGCCGCAAAGGGAACTTGATAACCGGGACCGATGGGAATATTGGCGTCCGGCAGCATCCCCCCACTGGAGCAATCAATCAAATCAACACCCGATTCCTTTAGCCAGCGGCACAGCTCGATGGATTGACGTAGGTCCCATCCCCCCTGCACCCAGTCGGTACAGGAAATCCGGACGAAGAGGGGTAGATGGGCAGGCCACATCTCCCGCGCGGCCTGGGCTACTTTCAAGGGGAACCGCGCGCGATTTTTCAGATCTCCTCCATAATCATCCCGGCGTTGATTTGAAAGAGGAGACAGGAACTGATGGCACAGGTACCCGTGCGCCATGTGAAGCTCCAGAACTTCAAAGCCCGCTTGATGGCATCTGCGGACTGCCGCGGCAAATTTAGATACCAGCTCTTCTATTTCTGAATTGGTCATCTCTCGCGGTACGGGGGAGGAACGATCAAACGGAATCGCACTGGGGGCCAGCGGCTCCCAACCCCCCTCCTTTTTACCCAATGGTCTCCTATTTCGCCAAGGAGTATCAGTGGATGCTTTGCGTCCCGTATGGTTGAGTTGAATTCCCGGGATGGCCCCTTGAGCCTTTATGAAGGCGGCCATAGGTTTAAAGGCTTGGGTATGTTGATCAGACCACATTCCGTTATCCCATGGGGTGATGCGTCCTTCGGAGGATACGGCGGCAGCCTCCGCGATCACCAGAGCAGCTCCGCCGACGGCCCGACTGCCCAAATGTACAAAGTGCCAGTCTGTAGGCATCCCATCTTTACTGCAGTACTGGCTCATGGGGGAGACAAAAATGCGGTTCTTGAATTCTATCTCCCTCAGCCTAAGCGGTGAGAATATTTTGCTCATTCTCCTTACCCTCCATAACCAAAACCTACCATACGTCCTTGATAAATCACAACAGAGGTAAACCTCAGTAGTCTTTTATATTTACCTTGCTATAAGGGGTTAGTCCTGCCTATAATGTCTTTAATTCGATGGAGTGTAAAATCCATCCTTTCGGGAAAAATCTCAAGATCGCCTAATTCCAATAATACCCAAACATTTTTCATGGAGGATTCCTTATGCCGCAGGGAAAAATGAACCGATTTTGGGCGACAGCTGGTCTCTGTCTTATTACCTCGACCTGGCTTTGCGGAGAGACATTGGCAGAAAGTTTTACGCCGGCTGCCTGGGAAGAAAAGGAACTCCTCCAGGTGAAGATCCACAAACTTATTGTTGATCCCACCAACATGCAACCCGTGGTCTTTCTTGCTGACTCTCTTGAGGAACGTGCCCTGCCCATCTGGATCGGCCCTTGCGAGGCCAATGCCATCAATACAGAGATACAGGGAATCAAACATCCCCGCCCTCTCACTCACGACCTTGCCCAAGCAATTATTCAGAAGGCCAACGGTAGGGTCCAGCGGATCATCATCACCCATAGCAAGGAAGGAACCTACTATGCGACGATGGTGGTAGAAAGGGGAGGCTCTTTGGAAGAGATCGATGCACGGCCGAGCGACTCCATCGTCATGGCCCTGAAGTTCAAGGCTCCTATATTTGTTTCCAAGAATCTGTTCAGTCAGATGGCCATCGCCCTTGGGGAACAGAAGGGTTTCGAGGAACGTTATGGCTTAACCATCCAAGATCTTACCCCATTACTGGCCCAATCCTTTTCTTTCAAGTCAACCCGTGGAGCCCTGGTTTCTGATGTCCGGGAGGGGAGCCTGGCTGAAAAGGATGGCATCCAACGCGGGGATATCATTGTCGAGGTTGGGGGAAGCGTTATCGAGGACGTAAAGTCATTGAAGGGTGCCCTCGCCAAAATCAAGACCCCTGTGCCAGCTAGGATCTTCCGTAAAGGCGATTTTCTATCCATTAGTATATATCCTAAGTGAGTCCCATCTGTGGAGCCACCTTCGTAGAGGCTTCATTTGTTCTTTTTCTGGCAAATCCCTTTTCCCGACACGGGAAGGAAAATCTTCCGCAAAAGGAAAGGAGCACAAAATGGCTTTCACAACCATAAAGTTTGCAGAACCTGAATCCGGTATAGGGTTAATTACGCTCAGCCGGCCTGACCGCCTGAATGCGCTGGGCTTAGATATGGTTGAAGAGCTGCATACTCTCTTGGGCCAGCTTGGCCACCGAGAGCAGGTGCGCGTGCTTTTGATCACCGGTGAGGGCCGAGGGTTCTGCTCGGGAGCGGATTTAAAGGATGCCCGCTTGCGCGGTGAGGCCTCTCCGGTTCTTCCGAGTGCTGCATTACACCTCGAGACGATCCAGAAAAAATACGCGAATTTGATCCTGGAAATGCGGCGACTCCCTCAACCCATCATCGCCGTGGTCAACGGCCCAGCAGCCGGAGGCGGGATGAGCCTGGCCCTGGCTGCGGACGTGGTTATTGCTGGGCCAAGTGCCACCTTTACCCCTTCTTTTATTAACATCGGGCTTTCCGGCGGGGAGATGGGAACAACTTACTTCCTGCCACGCCAAGTGGGCTGCGCCCGCGCCGCCGAGATTCTCCTGACCGGCCGCACAGTTCATGCCGCTGAGGCGGAGAGGATCGGCTTAGTGAGCCGGGTGGTCGAGGGGGAACGGTTGATGGAGACCGCCCTGGAAACAGCCCGCACAATGCTTGCAAAAAGCCCGATAGGCCTTCGCTTTACAAAGGAAGCTATAGACCTGAACCTCACGGCCCCATCCCTGGAGGCGGCCATCGAATTGGAGAATCGCAACCAGAGCATGTGTTGCTGCACGCCCGAATTCTTCCGGGCTGTGGAGGCGTTTAATAAGAGGAAGCCAGGATAGACGCGTGGGTGGGGCAGAGTTATGGTCTCTGTCTAAGATAATCCACGGGATTAACCGGCTGGCCAAGGATGTGCACTTCGTAGTGCAAATGGGGCCCTGTGCTGGTGCCCGATGAGCCAACGGTTCCGATAGTCTGTCCTTTTCGGACTTTATCTCCCGTTTGGACAAAATATTTTTTTAAGTGGCCATACTTGGTGGAAAACCCGCAACCATGATCGATGATGATCAGGCGTCCTAAATCCAATCCCTGCCCGACAAAACTAACAACTCCATCTGCGGAGGCCACGATGGGGGTTCCCAATGGAGCAGAAATATCCACCCCTCTATGGGGTCTAGGCCCACCTGAATGGGCCGATAGGCGGGTGTCCCCAAACTTCGAGCTGATCTGACCGACAATGGGCCATATTGAGGGGGTGGCTAGGAGGATCGACTTCCGAACCCGGAGTAATTTCCCAAACTCTTTAAGGCTTTGCTCCCTTTGTAAAGCCTGCTTTCGCAGCACCAATAAGTCCTGGTTCAGATAGCTAATCAGCCGGGGCCGCTGTTCTTCCAGGATCGAAACCTCCTCTCCTACGAAGGGGATGACCCCCTTAGAACCTTTTTTGGTTACATCTGAAGTGGACCCGACCGCCGACCGCTTATTTGATTTTTTCAGTTCGTTTCCTTCTTTTAAATCCCTCTCCATCTCCTTTTCCATCTCGGCAAGCTTCTTTAATTGCTCTTCCAGGGCGGCGATCTTCCCCAGAAAAGCGCGGATTTCTGCCTGTTGAGCATGGGCTTCTGCCTGAAGCCGGTGCAAATCGGCAACTTTCTCCTGGTATATTCTATAGTCATAAATGATAAAGGCGGAAACGAAGATGAGGATACCCCCGAGACCTGCGGCCATCTTCAAGGTGAGAGAAGAAATCAGGAATTTCTTAACTTTGGCAGCCTGCTGAGAAAGAACTATAACCGTGTAAGCTTTCTTGGCCATTCTATCGCATCTTCAAAAAAGATTTATGGATGATTTCTCCTTGTTCCAACTGGTCATCCCAAAGTCGTCCCCTGAAGGGAGCAAATCTCATGCCGCTATAAAATTCGTATCGGCAAAATGGAGCATAATTAAAAGTCCAGAAGTTGCTGGGACGCCTACTTTTTGCATAATTTCAAAGGCTGCTATCTCGTTGTTTGATCCGCTTTTCTTCTCAGGCGGGGAAAAAATAACAAAATTTGTTCACTTCTGTACAGTCCCATAGACGTAATTGTGCAATTTTGCGGTATGCTGGTGCCGTTTTCTGTTACTTTATTTCCTCTTCCTTGACTAAAGGCTCAGAGGTGTTATGATTGTCTTGGACCCGAAGGGAACATTTTTCCAGAGATAAGTTAAACTTCCCACAATCAGAGAAGGAGGAGATCATGCTTTCGAAGAACGAGATCAAAGAGGCTTTGACGCGATGGAATCAGGCTTGGGATGAGCATAACCTCGATGGGGTCATGGAACTTTTTCATGAAGATATCCTGTTCGAAAACTGGACAGGCGCGAAGGTGCAGGGAAAGCAGGCTTTAGGCCAGGCGTGGAAACCCTGGTTTGATAACCATCGGGGCTTTCGGTTCAACGGTGAGGATACTTTTATTGATGAGATGGAACAGAAGGTTCTGTACCAATGGGTTCTCGAATGGCCATCTAACGAAAAAGGATATGAAGGAAAACCGGAACGCAGGCGTGGGCTTGATGTCATTCATTTCCGCGATGGCCAGATCGTCCGAAAAGACACTTATTCCAAGACCACCGTGGAGATAGAGGGGAAAAGGGTAAAGCTTGTGGCCGGGCAAATTTAGAAAAGCTTGCTTAAATGTGGCCTGCCTATCAATTGCGGATTGTTGGACCGATGCTGCTCGTCTCAGGCGGACTCCTCATCCCTCGGCCTGGAACATATTTTCAGGGTAGGTCTGCGTTAGGCCTATGGCCAGATCTTCTATGTAAGGTCGATTTTCAAGTTTTCCCCGCCAGGCCGACGGAATCGCATCGATGCCCAGATAGGCCCCGGAGATCGCGCAGGCCATCGCACCCAGCGTATCCCGATCCCCGCCGTGTAAAACAGCGCAAAAAAGACATTCCTCGAAAGATTTGGGGTGGCGGAGAAATGAATAGATCGCAAAAGGCATGGACTCATGAACGGCGACTGTGCGCCCGAGCCGATCCGCCGCCACGGCCGGCGGGATTTCTTCGGCCATTAGCCCCTGGACGAGAATCATCTTTTCCCGAATTTCCCGGGTTCGGGCAAACTCGATCAGTGCTCGGTTGAAGGACTCCAGCGGGAAATTTTCTTTTGGGTCCAGCGTAACTGCCCGGGCAACTGCCAGGGCCTGGACGGCTGCTCCGTCCATTCCTACCGGGTGAGCATGGGTTACCTCCGCCGAAGCGCAGGCCTGGTCGTAAAGTTGAGACAAGTTGTGGAAGAACAACCCGACGGGAACGATGCGCATGGCTGCGCCGTTGCCCAGGGAGCCGGAACCACCGAACAGGCAGCGGGCAGCCTCGGGGTAGGATATTCCCGATCTCGCTACCAGGGCAAAGAGGGTGGGGGGCCCTGGGGCGTAGCCTCGCCAGGGCTCCCGGTCATAATGGCGATGGAAAGTGAGGCCCAGGTCTTCTTGATCAATTCTCCCCCGCCTCTTCAGAGATTCGGCAAGACCTATGGCCATGGCCGTATCATCGGTGTATGAAAGTTTTTCCAGGCGATCTATCTCTGCAGATAGTAACTTTCTTTCACGATAGCGATAGGCAATTTCTCCGATGGCATCGCCCAGGGCACTGCCGATCATCCCCCCAATATATTTCGCCTTTAAAACAGAGCTCACCAACAAGATCCTCGATTTCAATTTCTCCGTAGCCGGGAATAGACGGACGGACCATGTTCCTTTCCTACCCGTATTCATAACATGGGTTTTGACTTTGAGGCAATAAGAAGGGGCGCGGTTCCACCTTCCAATTTCAATTAGAACTTGACAGAAAGGTTTCGCCCTCTTATTCTCTCTCCAGGACTTTCATGCAAAGGTAGGATGAATTTTTCTTCCCTGAGGAGGATCAGATGGCCTACGGGTATGAAATAAACGATTTAGCCAAAGAAGAATCTTGGCGTATGTTCCGGATCATCGGGGAGCTGGTGGAGGGCTTTGATAAACTTTCGGGGATTGGGCCAGCTGTAAGCGTATATGGTTCGGCTCGAATTCAGGCTGGAGATCAGCTATATGTGCAGACCGAGGAGATTGCCCGTCGACTTGGAGGGCTGGGCTTTTCCATCATAACCGGCGGCGGACCCGGGGTGATGGAGGCAGCCAATAAGGGAGCGCTGGAAGCCGGGGTGACATCCGTGGGCCTGAATATCGAATTGCCGCAGGAACAAGCTTGTAATCCTTACTCCACAAAGACCATTATTTTCAATCATTTCTTTGTTCGCAAAGTCATGCTTGTGAAATATGCGATCGCTTTCATCATTCTCCCAGGTGGCTTGGGCACGCTCGACGAGCTTACGGAGGTACTAACCCTGATGCAGACTCATAAGATGAAACCTTTTCCGGTGGTATTGTTCAATAGCGAATTCTGGAAAGGATTTCTGGACTGGCTGAAGGGTTCAGTCTTAGAGAGGGGGTTCATTTCGGAAGATGACTTTGAACATCTCAGAGTTTTTGATCAGCCGCATGAGGTCGTTGAGGCTATCCAGAGGTGGTACATGAAGGAAGAGCTCGTCGGCCGGAAGGCCCTGCCCAGGTGATCAATACAAGCGTAACAATTATTTTTACATGTCATTGCGAGGGGAAATATATTTGAGGTTATTTTATGCAATCCGCAAGTACTTTAAGCTATTGGCTAAGAGTAGGTTTTTGTTCTTGGTTGCGGCTATGCTGCACTGTGCCCTCTGTGGTTAGATTTTGACAATGCCCCCTTCGACACCCTGCGCAAACAGTTCAGGCCGATACCGGTGGACGGCGGCCAGCCCATGGCCGGGCCGACTCAAGCTGTGCGGCCAGGCGGAAAAGGGTGGCCTCGTCCCCAAACCGCCCAATGAAGTGGACGCCCACGGGCAGTCCTGCGGCATTCCAGTAAAGGGGCACCGACATGGCCGGCTGCCCGGTGGCGTTGCAGATCGGCGTGAAGGGAACGAAGGCCTCTGCCCGACGGAGACCTTGTAACGGATCCTCCGGAGGCGAATCAAAAGTGCCCAAAGGTACTGGAGGCTCGCTGAGCGTGGGGGTAAGGCAGACGTCGTAGACGAGGAAGAATCGGGCGATGTCCCTGGCCACCCTCTGGAGAAAAGCCAGGGAAAGCAGGTAGGCCGATGCAGTTTGCTGGCGTCCCATCTCATACAGACCCCATGTGAGCGGTTCAAACTGTTCTCGGGTGAGGGTCCGCCCTGTTGCCAGGCCTATGCCGTCTATGGTCCAGGCGCATCCTGATGACCACAAGACCATGAAACTCCGGGTCACCAACTCCCGGTTTACTGCGGGGGAGGCCTCCACCACCTCATGCCCTAGGCTGGCGCACAGCGCCGCTGCCTCACGCACCGCGCTGACGCAGTCCCCGTGCACTTTCACACCCGTAGCCGCCGTGGTAGTAAAGGCGATGCGCAGTTTCCCGGGGTCGGCCCCCACCTCTTGAAGGAAGGGACGGAGGGGGGGTGGCGCCCAGTAAGGATCGCCAACGTCAGGACCTGAAGTAGCATCAAGCAGGGCAGCACTATCCCGCACTGAACGGGTCACTGCGTGGTCGGCCACCAGGCCGGTAAAAATGTCGCCGAAATCAGGTCCCATGGGATTGCGCGCCCGGGTGGGCTTGAGACCGAAGAGCCCGCAACATGAAGCCGGGATGCGGATCGAGCCGCCCCCGTCATTCGCGTGGGCCATGGGTACCCAACGAGCGGCTACCGCCGCAGCCGAGCCCCCACTGGAGCCGCCCGTGGTGCGGTTTACGTCCCAGGGGTTGCGGCTGGGACCAAACAAGCGGGGTTCGGTGGTCGGTAGGATGCCGAACTCTGGGGTGTTGGTCTTTCCGAGGATAATTAGGCCGGCGCGCTTCAGCCGCGCCACCAATTCGTTGTCGTGGTCGGGTACGAAGTTGCGCATCACGGATGAACCCATCGTCATTGGCACTCCGGCATAAACCGCCCCCAGGTCTTTGATCAGAAATGGCACCCCGGTAAAGGGTCCATCGGGAAGCTTGCCGGCGGCCGCAGCGCGGGCTTGCTCATACATCGGCGTAACCACGGCGTTGAGGGTTGGGTTCAGGCGCTCAATGCGCTCGATGGCCGCTTCCACCAGCTCGATGGGTTTGACCTCTTTGCGCCGCACCAGGTCGGCCAGGGCCAGGGCATCGAAAGAAGTCAATTCGTCCAATTTCGCCATGGGATTCCTCCTGTTTTGGGATTTACAATTCACCCTCATGAACTAACTCATAGACCGTCACTTCCGGTGCTGCTAAAAAGCGGATGGGGGGGCCCCAGGTTCCTGATCCTCTGCTGACATGTAGAATCGCATGGTTTGGGAGGTGAAAAGATCCGCCGTCATAAGGGTAAAATAGCCGAGTAATGAGACGAAATGGAAAAATCTGTCCTTGATGGGTATGGCCGGAAATCTGCAAATCGAAAAGCCCCAGGGCATTTTTATCCAGATCGGGTCTATGTTTGAGCAACAGCGTAAATTTTTCTCGGGGCAGCCCGGAGAGCAATTCTTTTTCGGGAACTCCCCGGAAGAGACCCATGCTTTGTCCGGCCGGGTCGTCTACCCCGGCAAGATTAATGAGACCGGCAAGGGTCAAAGCCTCTCCTCTCAGGACTGAAAACCCGGCATTTTGGGTGAACTCCAATGACTGAGGGAGCCCGGCATAAAATTCATGATTTCCGGTGATGGCAAATTTTCCATATCTGGGATTGATTTCTCGCAGCATCTCGGCCAGTCCTTCGAGCCTGTTAATTTGAGCATCCACCAGGTCTCCCGTGGATATAAAAATGTCAGGGGTAGCCTTTCTAACATCTTGGAGAATCCTGGTTAAGCGTTCTTCCCGAACAATCATCCCCAGATGAACATCAGAAATCTGGGCGATCTTCAGCCTGCCGACCTCTTTGGGAATCTTAGAGGTTTTCAACAAAATTCTCTCAGTGCGAATATGCTTGGCCTCGAAATAGCCAAAGAGAGCGATGGAAAGGGAAAGAAGCAATGAAAAGAAAAAAGGGTACCGCGGGGCAGGGTTGATATGAGAAAAGAAGTTCGGGAGGATCCGCCCCGCGGCGTGGACCAAGAGAAGATATAGATCTATGAGGATAAGACAACAGAAGCATAAGAAAACAAAACCCATCCAGCTATATCCGATGAAAGAGAGAAGACGCGCGGAGGAATAAAATCTATGTCTTTCAGAAGCATAAACCATCAGGGGGGCGAAGACCATGAGCAACATGACCAGGATGAGGAAAATACTGGAAAGCGTTCCCAAAGCCAGGGCGGCATTGGCCTTCACGAATAGATAGTAATGCAGGCCGCCATATAACAGGAAAAAAGTGAGTAAGAAAAGACTCATCGCCGCCTCCTGCAGACTACATCATCCTTGTCTTGATGAAAACATGATTTCCCTAACCACTAATCCCGGAGATGATATAGCCTGGGATGGTCCCCAGGATTCGTCCTTTCGCTTCCCCAAATACAGATTATCCCCGAGAGGGCAGCGATGTTTATTTTTTTCTCTTGGCCAGTCCCCCGTAAAGATCAGCGCTGGATCATGGTCTAATGGGCTGTATCCGCCGCCGGGGTCGCTCTCGATCCCAGGACGAAGGTGATTCCGGCGAGGGCGGCGATAGAAAAAACAGAAGCCTGAAAAGTACCGGTAAAATCAATAAGGAGGCCGAAGATCACTGGCATCACCAGCGGCCCCACATTTCCCAGGGAGGAGATCAAGCCCATCACCGTTCCAATTGAAGCCGAAAGCTCCTCATTCTCGGCGGGCGCAGCCAGCGTGATCGTCAGCACGCCGATCGTGGTGAACCCGGCAAGGAAAATGCACAGGAGCAAGAGGGGAAAGGGAG
>CAYQWO010000093.1:0-10535 GCA_964421095.1 uncultured Syntrophaceae bacterium | reverse complement strand
GAATAACCGCCTCATTATGCAAGCGAACCCCTGAGCCTCGGCTGGAACCCCCTCCCCCAATTGCGGCACAGTCTCTGAGCCAAGATGGATAGGAAAGAAGAAAGAAAAGCAGTGGACCTATGAAAAATGGGGGTGGCGAACAGGAATTTGCCTTTGATTTTCGGGAAGGGAGTGATAGAATAGCGCCGGTTTTGGGGGGCAAAAAAATTGGGAATCTTGAAGTATTCCCACTTAGAAATTGTTGAACGGGGAAAGGAGTGAAGGGATGGATTTTGAACTCAGCGAAGAGCAGAAGATGATCCAACAGATGGCCCGCGATTTTGCAGAAAACGAGATCAAGCCTAAGGCACCTGAGCTGGACAAAACGGAGCGGCATCCGGCGGAAATCGTCCAGAAAATGGCCGAGTTAAACCTTATGGGGATTGCTATCCCGGATGTTTACGGGGGAGGCGGGGCGGATATCGTCAGCTACGTGGTGGCCCTGGAAGAAATCTCCCGGGGGTGCGCCAGCGTGGGAGTCATTATGTCCGTGAATAACTCCTTAGTCTGTGATCCTATCTTCACCTATGGAACGGAAGAGCAAAAGAAAAAGTTTCTCACTCCCCTGGCCTCCGGGAAAAAACTGGGCTGTTTCGGCCTGACCGAACCCGAAGCCGGCTCAGACGCGGCCGCCCAGAAGACCACTGCTGTCCTGAAAGGGGATGAATGGGTCATCAACGGGAAGAAAAATTTCATCACCAATGGGAACGTGGCTGATTATTGTGTGCTCATGGCCATGACGGATAAGAGTAAGGGACATAAGGGAATCAGTTCTTTCATCGTAGATTGCAAGGAGCCCGGTTTTTCCGTGGGGGTGGTGGAGAAAAAACTGGGAATCAAGGCCTCGGGGACGGCGGAGTTGATTATGGAAGATTGTCGCCTCCCCAGGGATAACCTCTTAGGCCAGGTGGGTCAAGGATTTTACGTGGCGATGACCACTTTGGATGGTGGGCGGATCGGGATCGCCGCCCAGGCTCTGGGTATTGCCCGGGCCGCCCTGGAGGCCGCGAGCGAATACTCCAAGAGCCGGGTGCAGTTTGGCCAGCCCATCTCCAAGTTCCAGGCCATCCAGTGGATGATCGCCGACATGGCCACGGAGCTGGATGCCGCCCGGCTGTTGACCCTCCGGGCCGCATTTCTCAAGGATCAAAAACAACGATATGAGAAAGAAGCAGCTATGGCCAAGTTGTACGCCTCCGAAGCGGCCAGTCGCATTACCACCAAAGCCATCCAAATCCATGGTGGGTACGGCTATATCCAAGAGTACAACGTGGAGAGGCATTTTCGCGACGCCCGGATTACCGAGATCTACGAGGGAACCTCGGAGGTCATGAGATTGGTCATCGCGAGCAACGTCCTCAAGGGGAGATAATAAAACAGTTCGGAGTAAGGCAGTTCGGAGTGATTGGTTGGTGACTCCGAACTTAATTTCTCCGAACTAAATTGCTTGCCCAGGAGAAAGGATTGGGAAATGATCCAGACCAAAAAAGACTATATCGATAGCTTGAAGAGACTGAATCATGTGGTCTATTACAAAGGTAAGCGGGTGAAGGACGTCACAACTCACCCGGCCTTTATCCCGCACATCAACGCCGCGGCCAAGACCTACGAGCTGGCCCTGGTCCCGGAGCATGAAGACCTGATGACGACCACCTCGCACCTGACCGGCAAGAAGATCAACCGTTTTACTCATATCCACCAGAGTCGGGATGACTTGATAAAAAAAGTACAGATGCTGCGCCTCATCTCCCATGAGACGGGCAGCTGCTACCAGCGTTGCGTGGGGTTCGATGCTATGAACGCCCTCTACAGCACCACCTTTGAGATCGATGAAAAATATGGGACACCATACCATGCCCATTTAAGAAAATTCATCGAGTACATCCAGGAGAACAACTTCATGGTGGTCGGGTCGATGACCGACCCCAAGGGGGACCGCTCCAAAAGTCCCAGCCAGCAGGCTGACCCTGACCTGTTCACCCATTTTGTAAAGAAGACAGACGAAGGGATGGTAATCCGGGGGGCGAAGGCCCATCAGACCGGCGCGGTCAACTCGCACGAGATGCTCATCATGCCCACCCAGGCGTTGCGCCCAGAAGACAAAGATTATGCGGTGGCCTGTGGGGTCCCGGTCAATGCTCCTGGTGTGACCATGATCTTTGGGCGGCAGACTAACGAAGAGCGCAAATTTGAGGGAGGAATCGATATCGGCAACCCCGAGTTTTCTTTAGTGGGCGGGGAGGCTTTGATCGTCCTGGAAGATGTTTTCGTCCCCTGGGAAAGGGTATTTATGTGTGGCGAATATGATTTCGCCGGAATGCTGGTGGAACGCTTTGCCTCCCTGCACCGGCAGAATTACGGCGGGTGCAAAGGGGGACTGAGCGATGTGCTCGTCGGCGCCTCCGCTCTGGCGGCAGATTACATGGGTACCTCTCAGGCTTCCCACGTGCGCGATAAACTTGCCGAGATGACTCATTTGGCGGAAACCATCTATACCGGCAGTGTGGCCTGCTCGGCCATGGGTCATAAAATGAAAGCGGGAAACTGGGAGCCGGATACGCTTCTGGCCAACACCACCAAGTACAACGTGACCAAGAACATCTATGAAGTCGCCCGCTTGGCTCACGATTTGGCTGGGGGCATTATCGCCACCATGCCCTTTGAAGACGACATGCGGAGCCCGGAAGTCGGCAAGTACGTGGAGAAGTACCTGAAAGGATCCGAGAAGATTTCCACTGAAGACCGTATCCGCCTTCTCCGGCTCATTGAGAACATGACCGGCGGAACGGCCTTGGCCGAGTCCATGCACGGGGCGGGCTCTCCCCAGGCGCAGAAGATCATGTACATGCGCGCCGGAAATTGGGAGCAGAAAAAGAAAATGGCCAAAAAATTGGCCAAGATCTCGGAAAAAGGGTAGGAAAAAAGATTCCCCGCAGAGAGCGCAAGCTGATGCGCAACATCAAACTGCTGATTGAATTCGACGGCACCAATTATCACGGGTGGCAGGTTCAGCCCAATGGCCTGACGATCCAGGAGGTCATTGAAAAGAAAATAGAGGTCATGACCGGGCAACGAGTCCGCCTGATCGCTTCTGGCAGGACGGATGCCGGGGCGCACGCGCTGGGTCAGGTGGCCAATTTCCAAACTGCCTCGGCCATCCCTGTGGAGGGTTTCTGGCGGGGGCTAAACAGTCTCCTTCCCCCTGATATCGTCATTAGATCCGTCGAAGAAGTAAAACTGGAATTTCATGCCCAGTACGGGGCCAAACGGAAAACCTACCGGTACTTCATCCTCAATCGCGAGCTTCCTTCGGCCATTTATCGGAATTACTCCTGGCACATTCCCCAGCCCCTGGATGTTTCTGCCATGCAAGAGGCCTCTAAAATCCTTTTGGGGAAGAAGGATTTTTCGTCCTTTCAGGCTGCAGATGCGGATCTTCCTGACCCGGTGCGGGAGGTTTTTCAGGCCGGTTGGTCAATGAAAGGGGAAAAATTTCCTTGCTTCACTATCGAGGCCGATGGCTTTCTAAAACATATGGTGCGAAACATAGTTGGCACTCTGGTAGAAGTGGGGAAGGGGAAGATTACAGCGGAAGAATTCAGACGCATCCTGGAAGCCCGGGACCGGCGTCAAGCGGGGATTACGGCCCCTCCCCAGGGGCTTTTTTTGGTTGAGGTAAAATATTGAGGCCTTATTGCTATTTTTAGAAAAGAAAAATTTAGAAGGGGGAAAGAATGAATGTAAGCGACACCAAAAAGTATGATCGAGAATACGTCATCCATTCCTGGAGTGTCCAGTCGGCCCTGGACCCTTTGGTCATCACCAAAACCCAGGGAGTGTTTATGTGGGATGAGAACGGAAAGCGTTACCTGGATATGACTTCCCAGCTGATGAACCAGAATATCGGCCACCAGCATCCCAAGGTAGTGGAAGCCATAAAAAAACAGGCGGATAAAGTCTGTTTCGTAGCCCCGGGGCTCGCCTATGAGTCGCGGTCCTTTTTGGGCAGGGCGCTGGCGGAGATTACGCCGGGGGATTTGAAAAAATTCTTTTTCACCCTCGGGGGGGCTGATGCCAACGAGAACGCTGTGAAGATGGCCCGGGCCTACACGAAGAAGTGGAAAATCATCACCCGCTACCGGTCCTACCACGGAGCCACCTACGGGGCAATCGCCCTGAGCGGAGACCCGCGTCGGCCACCGGTTGAACCCGCCATGCCCGGAGTCGTTCGGGTCTTTGATCCTTATTGTTACCGCTGTTCCTTCGGGCTCACCTACCCGGGCTGTGAGCTTCGTTGCGCACAGTCTGTGGAAGAAGTGATCCAGTATGAGACCCCGGAGACGGTGGCGGCCGTCCTGGTGGAATCAGTGGTGGGAAGCAACGGTCTCATCGTTCCGCCCGAAGGGTATATGCAACGACTGCGGGAGATCTGCACGCGGAACGGGGTCCTTCTGATCGCCGATGAGGTCATGTCCGGGTTTGGCCGGACCGGGAAGTGGTTTGCCATAGACAACTGGAATGTGGTTCCGGATATGATCGTCATGGCCAAAGGTCTCACCTCGGGCTACGTTCCTCTGGGAGGGATTGCCCTTTCGAAGAAAATCACCGACGTCCTGGACAAGCAGATGCTCTATGCCGGCTTGACCTACAATGCCCATCCCCTGGCCTGCGCGACCGCTATCGCCACCCTGGAGGTTTACCGCGAGGATAAGCTGATGGAAAACGCCGTGGCCATGGGTGAAGTGATTCGCCAGGAGTTCGAGGCCATGAAGGCCAAACACCGGAGCGTTGGGGAGGCGCGGGGAATCGGGCTTTTCTGGGCCATTGAACTGGTCAAAGACAAGAAGACCCGCCAACCCTTGGTGAAGTGGAACGCCATGGGGGCTGAGGCCGCCGTCAGCCGGGAGCTCAACAAGCGACTGCTCGCAGGAGGGGTTTACACAACGGTGCGCTGGAATTTCCTGTTCGTCGCTCCACCCCTTTGCATCAAAGAAGGTGAGCTACGAGAGGGGTTAAAAGTAATCGATAAAGTGTTGGATTACGCCGATACGATCGCCAGTTGAAAAGACCGATCACCGGTCAGCTACCAACCCTGCCACCCTTGCCCTTCCGCTTGGGCTACGGGACTCTTGAAATTACGACACACTCTTCTGAGGGTGAGAGTGGGGTGGTGGAAAGCTGAGTGCTGAAAGCTATAATAGGAGATAGCGAGATGAAGCGAATAACCGGAAAAACTCCCTCTTTGCCCCGGGAGGCCGCGGTGGATGTCATCCTCACTGGCGGCAATATCATTACCATGGACCCCACAAAGCCAGTGGCCCAGGCTGTGGCCATCAAAGATGGGCGGTTTTTGAAAGTAGGGAGGGATCAGGAAGTCAAGGCTTTTGCCGGTAGTAAGACGAGGAAGATCGACCTTAAGGGGAAGACCGTTACGCCTGGCTTTATTGATTCCCACCAGCATCTCTCGCAAGTAGGAACAGATCTTTTGCAGATGGACTGCCGTGCGGCAGTCTGTAAATCCATCGCTCAAATCCAGCGAGCAGTTCTGCGGCAAACGCAGCGGAAGCTCCCGGGTCAATGGATCCGGGGCGTGGGCTACGACGATACCAAGACCAGCGACAAGCGGATATTGAGCCGCTGGGATCTGGATGAGGTTGCGCCAGAGCACCCGGTCTTCATCCAACACATCAGCGGTCATTGGGCGGTCACCAACAGCAAAGGACTGGAAGCAGGGGGCGTTCGGGAAGATACTCCTGATCCCAAAGGGGGAGCTTATGGCCGTGACGCCCAAACCGGAAAGCTAAACGGCATCCTTTACGAACAGGCTGAGTTTGCCTATGTCTTCGAAGGGTTTACCGGTCAGCCGCCCATTATTCCGCCCTTTTCCCTGCAAGATCGAAAAAAGGGTTTGGGCATGGCTGGCGATCGGTACCTGGCTTCAGGAATCACCGGCGTCCATGACGCCTTAGTTACGGCGAACAGCCTGGAGACCTACCAGGAGGCTCTTAGAAGCGGCGGCCTCAAATTGCGGGTTTATATGCTCATTACCTATGAGTACCTTCCCCACCTCAAAGCCCTAAATTTGCAGACCGGCTTTGGCAACGAGTGGCTGAAAGTGGGCGGGAGCAAAATCATCGCCGATGGGGCCATCGCCGGGCGCACGGCCTACCTCTCCGAACCATATGTGGGCACCAACGATAAAGGTATTTTGGTCGCAGAATCCGCAGAGGCTCTCCATGAATCCATCCGCCAGGGCCACGAGGCCGGATTCCAGGTCTGCGTGCACGCCAATGGCGACCGGGCAATCGAAATCACCCTCGACGGGTTCGAAAAGGCCCTGAAGGCCCTTCCCCGCAAAGATCACCGGCACCGGCTGGAACACTGCACGGTCGTGAACCGGCAAATTCTGGAGCGCATAAAGAGACTCAAACTTTTAGCCCTTCCTTTCGGTTCTTACATCCACCACCATGGAGAAAAAATGGTCCCCTATTATGGACCGGCGCGGGTGGAAATGATGTTCGCCCACCGCTCCTTCCTGGATTATGGCATTCCGGTCTCGGGGAGCTCGGACAACCCCTGCGGCCCTTACGAGCCTCTGCTGGCCATCCAGAGTTGCGTGACCCGCAAGAGTGCGGCGGGGGAAGTTTTGGGCGCCAAACAGCGGATCACGGTGGATGAAGCCCTCTATATCTATACCGTAGCCTCTGCCTATGCCTCTTTCGAGGAAAACCTCAAGGGGTCGATAGCAGCCGGGAAACTGGCTGACTTGGTCGTCTTGAGCGAGGACCCGAGGCGGGTAAACCCGGATGAGATTAAAGACATCCCTGTAATAATGACGATGGTCGGTGGGGAAGTAAAATACAGTAAGGGGTAAGTTGGGAGGTGGAAGTTGGGCGAACAACTCCTAACTTACCAGGCACACCTTACGAATCATTAAGGAGGGAATTTTAGATGTTCCATCATATTTTTCTTATATTCCTGGCCTTCGGTCTCATGGGGCCGTTTTCTTCAATAGCCCTGGCGCAAGAACCGGTCTATGGAGGGACGCTGACCATTGCCCTTTCGGCTGAACCCCCTGGATTAGACCCGACCACGAGCCCGGCAGCTACCATCAAACGGGTGGTTCATTATAACCTCCTGGAGAGCTTGCTCAGGGTTGACCGAAAAGGAAAAGTGGTTCCCGCACTGGCCAAAAGCTATAAGGTTTCAAAAGACGGGAAAGAATATACCTTCACCCTGCAAAAAGGGATCACCTTCCATGATGGCAAGCCCTGCACCGCCGAAGATGTGAAATTTTCCTTCGAAAGGATTCTGGACCCTAAGACGGCTGCGCCTTACCGTATGTTTTATGAGGTTATCGAATCCGTGCACGTCCTTGATCCGCTGACCGTGAAGTTTAAGCTAAAGAGAATCGACTCTAATTTTCTCTTCAACTTGGGTCGGGGCGATGCCGTGATCGTTCCCCGCCAAGCCATCGATCAGCTAAAAAGCCTCCCCATCGGAACAGGACCTTTCAAGTTTGCGGGATGGAAACGGGGGGACAGCGTGACCCTGCTCAGAAATCCTTATTACTACATCAAGGGTATTCCTTACCTTGACAAGGTGATTTTCAAATTCATCCCCGACCCCAGCGCGCAACTAGCGGCCCTGCGCGCCGGCGACGTGGATGTGCTGGCCTATGACCTTAGCCCGGAAAATGTCGTTCTTCTCGAGAAAGATCCACGGTTCAAGGTGCTCAAGGGTAACACCACGACAGAAGTTATTATGGCGATGAACCATTCGCGGAAACCTTTCAATGATTACCGGGTTCGCCAGGCCATCACCTTGGCCATCGACCGGGGGGCGGTAATTCAAGGAGCTGTGGCGGGCTATGGAGCTGCCATCGGCAGTCACATGGATCCCACCAACCCATATTATGTCGACCTCACCGGGCTCTACCCTTACAATCCTGAAAAAGCCAAGCAGCTCCTGGTGGAAGCCGGTTACCCCAACGGATTCGAAGCGCTGCTGAAGCTGCCCGAACCCTATGCTTATGCCCGAAGGTCCGGCGAGATAATCGCAGACCAACTTTCCAAAGTGGGGATCAAGCTAACCATCGAAGTCATTCAGTGGGGCCAGTGGATCGATCGAGTGTTCAAGAATGCGGATTACGATTTGACGGTCATTGGCCACGCGGAACCTTTTGATATCGAGATCTACAGCCGGCCGACCTATTACTTCCGCTATAACAATCCCACGTTCCAGGAGCTCATAAAGAATGCCGAAGGAGAGATGAGAGAACCAACCCGGAAAAAAATTTACGAAGCGGCGCAGCGGTTGCTGGCAGATGATTTTGTCAACGTTTACCTCTTTGTCTACCCGGCCCTGCCGGCGATGAAACAGGAAGTCATGAACTGGTGGAATGATTATCCCACGATCGCCGTTGACGCTACCGAAGTTTATATACAGAAATAACGAACCATAGGACGCGGATAAACGCAGAGCATCAGAAGCATCACCCCCACCTTCCCCTCCCCCCTCTGAGGGGGAGGGTTAGGGTGAGGGGGCGTTTTTATTTATGATCCGATTTTTCTGCGTAAATTTGCGTCCCATTAACTCCCATGTTCGTTTTCCTCGGCAAACGTATCCTCATTCTGATCGCCACTCTCCTCCTGGTTTCGGGAGCGATCTTTATCGTACTCCACGTAATCCCGGGGGACCCGGCGCAACTTATTTTAGGAATTCAAGCGACCCCGGAAACTCTTCACGAACTGCGGCATAAATTGGGGTTAGACCTTCCTTTGCCGGTACAGTACTTAAACTGGATCGGCGAGTTGATGCGCGGAGACCTGGGCCGGTCGATCACTTACGATGTTCCCATCACCTCCTTGATCATTTCGCGTCTTCAGGTGACCATTCCGCTGGCCATTTTATCCATCCTTTTTGCTGTCGTCTTCTCTGTTCCCCTGGGGGTTTATGCCGCCCTGCACCGTAACCGGCCCGGAGATTACGGGGTGATGGTCTTCTCACAGATTGGCCTGGCCATCCCGGCCTTCTGGGCCGGTATTCTTCTAATTTTGCTTTTTGCCGTAGAGCTGCGTTGGTTTTCAGCGGGTGGTTTCAAACCCTGGGCTGAGACTCCCTGGGGGGCCTGTAAATCCTTGCTCCTGCCGGCTCTTTCCTTGGGCCTCATCCGGGCTGCGGTGCTGGCCCGGCTCACCCGTTCCTGTATGCTGGAAGTTCTGGGGGAGGATTATATCCGCACAGCCCGTTCAAAAGGTTTGACGGAAAAGGTGGTGGTGTACAAACACGCTTTCCGGAACGCCCTCATTCCGGTGGTGACCATCGTCGGATTACAGATGGGCGAGCTTCTGGCCGGAGCCATCGTAATCGAAAATGTCTTCAACCTGCCCGGGCTGGGTCGCCTGGTCTTCCTGGCCATCGGGCAGCGCGATTTCCCCGTGGTTCAGGCGGTGAGCTTGCTGATCGCTTTTTTAATCGTGCTGGTCAATTTTTCGGTGGATGTGGTCTACGGGGTTATTGACCCGCGGATTCGTGCGGGAACTGCAAGGAACTGAAGCCTTGGTGCGGCCGTTTCGCAACGTGAACTTGCTCCTCGGAGGATTCCTGGTTCTGGTCATCGTGGCCACTGCCCTCCTCAGCTTTGTTTACACGCCCTATGACCCCAACCGCATGGACCTTTCCCGGCGATTCCTGCCTCCCGGCTCAGCGCACCTTTTGGGTACAGATCAGTATGGGAGGGACATCCTCAGCCGGGTGATGAAAGGGGCGGTCAACTCCGTCATCGTGGGATGGGTAGCCGTGGGCATCGGGATGGGCTTTGGGATTTTGCTGGGTTCCCTGGCCGCTTACTGGGGAGGCTGGAGAGATGAAGGGATCATGCGCCTGGTGGATGTCTTTTATGGTTTTCCGGCCGTACTCAGCGCCATTCTGATCACTTCCATAATGGGACCGGGAATCGTCAACAGCATGCTGGCCATCGGGATATTCTATATTCCCATCTTTACGAGGCTTACCCGAGGGGCCTCACTCTCCATCTGGCAAAGGGATTATGTTACATCGGCCCGGGCCATTGGACTGAGCAATCGGGCAATCATCTGGCACACCGTTCTGCCGAATATCCTTTCTCCTCTTATTGTACAGGCCACGGTGCAGTTCGCCATCGCCATCCTGGCCGAGGCGGCGCTGAGCTACCTGGGACTGGGAACCCAGCCGCCTCATGCCAGCTGGGGAAGGATGCTCAACGAAGCCCAGACGTTCATGGAGATTTCCCCCTGGCTGGCGATTTTTCCAGGCCTGGCCATTGCGGTCGCTGTGCTGGGGTTAAATCTGCTGGGGGATGGCCTCCGCGACTTGCTGGACCCCAAGCTGGCCCGGACGAGCCGATAAACTCATGGGGAACACCCACACTACCCACACTCAATTCTATTGACCCAGGTACAACAATGTGTTAGTTTCTATCAAAGGAACAATTTGGTAAAGATCTTATCTGGCAT
>CAYQWO010000092.1:7717-10567 GCA_964421095.1 uncultured Syntrophaceae bacterium | reverse complement strand
CGCTAACTCACAGGGTTGCTCTGCAGTGAGGTTGGCGAAGCAGTAAAAACTTAGGCCGGTTCTGATTCTACCGGGTAAAGCGGGACGTGGAGGAAGACCGCATCCACCCTTTCATTATTTGCGCAGATAGCCTTCAAAAGAATGACCCCCCGGTTTCATAGGCCGGGGGGTCATTCTTTTACAAAGCATTCCCTGCCTCAAGAATCCATCCCTTATACCATTAAGCCTCAGGGGGATCCTCGTGCCGGGAACCTCTCAGTCTATTTTTGCCGTGATCAGAAACATCTTCAGAGGTTCCTTTTCCTTTTCCCATATCCTCTTAAGGACGGTATGATTTTGCATTCAAGAAAAACCACATATATTCCGATAAAGAGAAACAAATTCTCAGAAAACGACCCGAGGGGGAACCAACGGATGATAAAGAGATGGATGGTCATTTCAACGGCATTCCTGATAACCTTGACCGCGATCCCCCTACATGCTGGCCAGTATGCTCATTCCCTGGGAGTGAGCTTCAAGTACTCATATTATGATTACCAAGAAATTAATGAACCTGAACCGTTTAAGAGCAATGAAGCAGGCTATTTGCCGGGCCTTCATGTCAGCTACAGTTATGATGGGATTAAAAACCCTCTTTACGTCCGACTTCTGTTTGAGTATACGGAGGGCAAAACCGATTACGATGGTGCCACTCAAGGGGGGACGCCCGTCCGGGATAAAACAAACAACAGATTCAATACCTGGGAGGGGAATATGGGGTTTACCCTCAAACCACGGTCAAGCGAGTTTCCGGTCGGTATAACCTTTTACACAGGGTTTGGCTATCGGTATTGGTATCGGGGACTGGGCGGGCAATATCCCTACAGTGAAGAATACTCATGGAAGTACATTCCGGTGGGGGTGCGAGGAACATACCGGATGAGTAAGAAGTGGACGGGGGAAGTGGATATCGCCGCCTGGTTTATCTTTGGTGGTGAAATTAAGGTAAATCTCTCCGAGGCAAACTCTAATTATAACAACCCGAAAGCCGCCCTTGGTAATACAATGGGCTGGAAAATAGAAATTCCCTTTAATTATCAGTTGTCCAACCACTGGTCCCTAAATTTGGTACCCTCCTATGAAAACTATTCCTTTGGGAAGAGTGATCTGTTCAGTATCACCTATGCGGGGATGCCGACCCCGTTGGTTGGTCATGAACCGGACAGCAGAACCAGTATATATAGCATACGGTTAGGAGTGAAATTTCATTTCTAAGAATTCCTCATGCAGCGCCGCATTATCGGGGGAGTTTTGGGGGCAGACTTGCCAAGGTACTCTCTCCTGTCCTGGTCATCAGCAAAAAATATTTTCCGTTGATTGCCACGCAGAATGACGCGATAAAATGCTCCGATAGCTTATATACGAAGCGGTCTTGACATAATTACCTACCCTATTATGATATAGGCATATTTGCCAGCCGCTCCCATCTCTACTGCGGAGGGTTGATTTCTTTGCCGGAATCGGGAGTGGAGCATCGTCTTGGGCTCCAGTAGAACCCCTTTTGATCAAACAGGAGGGCTCATGAAAACCGGGCAGCAATTCAGACGTCGAGAGTTTCTCAAAACAATCGGGAAAGCCTTGGGTTTCTTGGCGGCGGTCACGCATGTCCAACCAGCCACTGTTGACGCAGCGGAAGGCGAGCCGGGACCGGTCAAACGGGACCCGGCACAGCTTCGGCGGTTGCTGAACGAGATGGACGCCAAAGGCCACCTATTTTGGAGCGTGCCCCGCAAGGATGGCGAGTTTCTTCATCTCCTGGTGAAGGCCACCCGCGCGCGGAATGTCCTCGACCTGGGCACCTCCCAGGGGTATTCCGCGATTTGGATGGCCCTGGCGCTGGAGGAAACCGGCGGCCGGTTGACTACGATCGAAATCGCCAAGGAGAGATACGACCTGGCGCGTAGACATCTGAGCGAGGCGGGATTGTCGCCGCGGGTAACTTTCATCAAGGGCGACGCCCACGTGGAAGTGGCCAAGCTCGAGGGGCCCTTCGATTTCGTGTTCATAGATGCCGACAAAGAGGGGCAGATGGACTACTTCAACAAACTCTACCCGAAAAAGCTGGCCCCCGGCGGAATTCTTGCGGTTCACAACGCCATCCGGCAGGCCAACGCCATGAAGGATTACCTGGAAATGATCCGTAAGCATCCCGACTTTGACACGGTGACGCTGAGCCTGACGATGGATGACGGTTTTTGCCTGAGCTATCGGCATCGGGTATCGTAAAGCGCGTCGACAAAGAAAAAGGCAAAGGACTTATCATTTTTCTCTACCTATGTGGAAGCAGCTTGTAGATCCTCCGAAGGCAGGCCCTCGATAATCACCTTGGCCCCCAGAACTTTCTCCACGTTGGCGACAAATTGGGCTTCCAATTTGGCGCGCTGTCCGCTGATGATTGACTCATAAATTCTCTTCATTTGACCCACGGCATCCGCATTGATTTGAAAATGGACCTTCGTTTTCTTCGGGCCGTTCTCGTCGAAGTTCAAAATAATGTGCAATTTCGTCTTCGTCTCCGAGGCCACTTTGCCGAATTTCCTCGTCACCTCTCCGGGCTCGGTTTCCCCCCGGGCTTCCAGATGACGATGCCCAATCCGGTCGGTGATCATGACTCGCGCCTTGCTATCGAGAGGAATCAACCCGAGCTTTAAGCGCAAGTCGCAGTCCACCGTGTTCTCATCGACCACACGAAAGCTTTTGCAAGTAGGTACGCACCCGGCAATCGAGCTGACATCGTTGAAGAAGTTCCAAACACTTTCAATATCTTTCTCCACCGTTAAAATATTCTCAATCGTGATCATCCTTTCCTCC
>CAYQWO010000092.1:0-7617 GCA_964421095.1 uncultured Syntrophaceae bacterium | reverse complement strand
TATGACTCCCACCATTTATTGAGATTGTAATCTTCGGCGATGATATTGGCCGCGATAAAACCCGGCGCGCCGATAATCCCTCCGCCGGGGTGGCAGCACGCGCCGCCCAAGTAGAGATTTTTGATCGGCGTGCGGAGCTGCGCCAATTCGGGGATTGGGCGAAAATATTCCAGTTGCCCCTGAATCATCCGCCCCATGAAAACGCCCCCGTGTTTCATGTTATACAATTTTCTCTCGATGTCCAGCGGAGACAGGGCGAATTTCCCCAGTATGTTGTCGTCCGTCAAGTTTGGGGCGTACTGCCGCCATTGGGCAATACAGGCCTCCATATACTCCTCTTTCACTTCGTCCCACTTTTCCGGGCCTCCATCCTTGAGATCATACGGGACGGGTTGCCAGATCAAAGCTGCATGCTTGCCTTGCGGCGCCTGGTTGGAGTCAAACAGGGAGGGAACGGAGCAGTACAACCCGAAATGCTCTGGGAGTTTACCGCTGCGAATCTCCGACCAGAGGATATGGTAGTCCTCCGGCCTCTCCAGCCCGATGTTCAATTTAAAGGCCAGGTCGATGTCCGGGTCAAATTTAGCCGCGATGTGAGCGGGAGGCTTATCCAAGGCCAGGTGCACCCCGAAAAGAGAAAACTCGTCCAGTTTAAAATTTTTGATCTTTTTCAGAAATTCTTTCTCCAGGTTCTCTTCGCCCACCAGCTCCAGGAAAGTCTGCTTGAGATCGACGGCGCTGGCCACCAGTTGATTGGCCATGAATCTTTCTCCGCCGAGGGTCTCCACCCCTTTGGCTTCCCCATTTTCAACCAGGATCTTGGCGACATGATGAAATCCTAAAGCCATGCCTCCGTTGGCAAAGAAGGCTCGCCACAGGGCATGAGCCAGGACGTGCGAACCTCCGATGCATAGCTGCGAATGCTCGATTTGGCTTACCGTCAGAGGAATCACTGTACCCAAACCATGATAATCCGGCACGATCCCCCTGGGCACCGGCAGCTGGTGCAGGATGAGGGCTTTCACGTGTTCGTTCTCGAAATACTCATCCACGACATCCTTGGGGCTGAGCTTCCCCATCCTCAGAAAATCCAGCCCCTCGGGGCTCCCCTGCAAAACAGCAGCCTGGCTGGCCGGCGGCTGAGGCTGCGTGAACAGAGCGGGGACGACAACCGATTCCATAAACTCGCCGTAGTTATCAGCCATCTCGCGATAGGCCCGGGCGTCTTTTGGGGAGACCCGCGCAATAGACGCACACGTCTTTTCCAGGTCGGCATGCATTGTTATGGCCTGTCCATTCTTCAAGGCAATGCCCGCCTGGACCGGGGGCCGATAATACCGGGCGTTAAATTTTTCCAATTCCAGGTCCTTAAAACAGGGCATGATATTGATCGTGTCGTGGAAGTGAGAGTGTAAATTATGGAGGAATCCTGGGATGGTCACTTCTTCGGTACTCAAGCCACCGCCGACTTCCGGTCGCCTCTCCAGGATGAGGGTTTTGAGGCCGGCTTTGACGAGGTAATTGCCCAGGATCAGCCCATTATGGCCACCGCCAATGATGATGGCATCGTAATCGCGCATATTTCCTCCTTCGGCATGGGAAAATCAGCCAGGCGGAGTCAGAAGGTGGAGAGGTGGGGCATCCGTTTCCTGACGGAGGAGTATCCAAAAAAATATTGACACCGATTATATTAGCCTATAAATTGGGAGTCAATATTTTTCTGAGGAATCTTCTACCAGTCCTATTCAATACATGGTATGCGGTTTATGTATGATATCGTCCAGCCCAAGACCCTCTGCATGGGTCCGGGGGCTTTGCAATCGCTGGAGCGGATTTTACGGCAGATAGACCCAAGGCGCATCCTCATCGTCACGGGCCCCCATGTCCAGAAGCTGGGCATTCTCGAGCGGGCCCTCAGCTCGATGGGATCTTATGAGCATCGAGTCGAAACCTTCATCAATCCCGTTCCCGAACCGGATGTGGCCATCATTGAGGAATGCGCCCGCCTTGTCCGCGAAAAAGGATATGATTTAATCGTGGGCCTTGGGGGAGGGTCCCCCATGGATGTAGCGAAGGGGGCGGCGGTTGTGGCCGTCCATGAAGAGGGAATGAGGCCGCTCCTTGGCCGAAATTTATTGCGGAGAAAGGGCATCGCCACGATCCTGGTGCCCACCACGGCTGGAAGTGGCACGGAAGTCACCCGGGCTGTGGTGGCCTACGTCCCGGAGGAAGGAACGAAGAAATCCATCTGGGATCCGCGGACCATGGCCGAGGCCGCCGTCGTTGACCCGGAACTGACTTTCCAGATGCCCCCCCGGCTGACAGCCGAGACTGGGTTGGATGCCCTGGTGCACGCCATAGAAGGTTATACCTCCCGGTACGGAAATCCGGTGAGCCAGATGTATACTTGGGAGGCCATGCGCTTGATTGGCAGATATCTTTACAGGGCCTACAGGGATGGTTCTGATATGGAGGCCAGAGAGGCCATGGCCAGGGCTGCCACCCTCGGGGCGATTGGAATGACCAACAGCGGACTGGGCGCCATTCATGCCCTGGCCCTCATTCTTGACCACAAAGGGTTCACCCATTGTCAATCCCTGGCTGTTCTGGCACCATGGGTCATGCGCTTCAATCGCTTTGGCCACGAGGAGCTTTACGCGGAAGTTGCCGCGGCTCTCGGAGAAGGAGTGCAGGGGCTTACTGCGGAAGAGGCCTCGCGCAAGGCCTCCGATGCCCTTCTGCGCCTCCTCCAGGAGATGCACATTTCTCCATATCTCAAGGACTATGGTATAAGGAAAGATGAAGTACATTCCCTGGCCCTGGGGGCCCATCAGGTGGGCCAAAGGCTTCTGCCCATGAACATCCGAGAGGTCAGTGAGGAAGAGGCCCGGGCCATTTTCGAGGAAGCCTATGGGTCTTAGCCAGGGCTGTACGGATTTGAGAGGAGAGTTGGGATGAATCAGGCGAAAGATTCCGAAAAAATTGTAAAGACGATCACCTGGTCCGCGGGCCCTGGATGCCACGGCGGATGCGGAGTTTTCCTGCACGTGCAGGATGGAAAATTGATAAAAATGGAAGGGAACCCCGATCACCCTTACAACAACGGCCGGCTGTGCCCGAGGGCTCTGGCCATCAAAGACTATATCTACCATCCCGAGCGGCTACGGTCCCCCCTGAAGAGGATCGGCCAGCGGGGAGAAAATAAGTGGGCCAAGATCTCCTGGGATGAAGCTTACGGCCTGATCGAAAGGCGTATGAAGGAAATCCGCGACAAGTACGGGGCCGAATCCATGATCTTTATCCAGGGCACGGGGAGAAATGTGGGCGGGTGGCTTTTGCTCCTCTCCTACTCTTACGGCAGCCCCAACTGGCTTCAAGGGGGGCTGACCGGCAATTCCTGCTTTCACCCGAGGCTCGTGGCCATGCGGATCACGCAGGGAGATTATACGGTTCCCGACTGCTCCCAGTTTTTCCAGGATCGTTACGATAATCCGGAATTTGTCCTGCCCAAATGTACCCTCATCTGGGGCCAGAACCCGGCGGCCACCTGCAACGATGGGTTTATGGCTCCCTGGATCATCGACTGCATGAAACGCGGAACCCAGGCGATTGTCGTGGACCCGATTTACACCTGGGTGGCTTCCAAAGCCGCCATCTGGCTGCAGCTCCGCCCGGGAACTGATGGAGCCTTGGCCTTAGGGCTTCTGCATGTCATCATCGACGAAGGCCTCTATGATAAGGAGTTCGTGGAAAAATGGACCTATGGCTTCGACCAGCTCGCCCAGCGGGTCCAGGAGTATCCCCCGGACAGGGTCTCACAGATCACCTGGGTGCCCAAAGAAAAAATCATCGCCGCGGCCCGGCTTTTTGCCACCAGCCGTCCAGCCTCTGTCCAGTGGGGGGTACCGGTGGACCTGGTTGCGGAGGGGGCCATTGTCTGCAATGCCGTCATTCACCTCTGGACCATCACGGGAAATATTGACATTCCCGGAGGAATGGCCATCGCCCGGATGGCGTACGACGTGCCCCCGTATCCCATGAGCCAGGAGGCCATCGCCGAGTATTATGGCGATGTGATGCCGCCCGAGCAAATGCGCAAGCGGATCGGGGCGGATGTCTACCCCATGGTCAAAGAATTCCACTGGCGGGCCCAGGCCGACATGATTTTGCAGGCCATGCTGACCGGTGAGCCCTATCCCCTGAAGGGGGCCTGGATCGCCGGCAACAACATGCTGGCCTCGGCCGCCAATCCGCGGAAATACTACGAAGCTCTCAACCGGCTCGATTTCATCGTGGTGGCCGACCTTTTCATGAACCCAACAGCGGTGGCCTTAGCCGATGTCCTCCTGCCCACGGCCACCATGGCTGAACGGGATGGAATCCGGGCGTGGTGGACCCCGTTGAATGCCATGCAGAAGGCCATCGAGGTGCCCGGGTGCAAAGCCGACGAGGAGATCTGTTTTGAACTGGCTCGCCGCTTCAACCCCAACCTGAAATGGAAGAGCCTGCGCCAACTCTTCGACGATTTTCTCCGGCCCTCGGGCCTGAATTATGATCAACTGAAGGAGAAGGGCTGGGTCTTCCCGCCCAAGGGGCATCCCACTTCCCCCTACCGGAGGCACGAGAAAGGGCTTTTGCGCAAGGATGGGAAGCCAGGCTTCAACACTCCCACCGGTAAGGTCGAGCTGTATTCCACCCACTTCAAACGCTGGGGGTATGACCCCCTGCCCTACTACGCCGAGCCCCACATGAGCCCCTACAGCACCCCGGAGCTGGCCAAGGAGTACCCGCTCATCCTTTCCACCGGCAGGCGCAGCGTGCTCTTTTTCCACGCCGAACACCGGAATATCAAGTCTCTGCGGGAACTGGAGCCCTACCCCGTCCTCGAAATTCATCCGGACACCGCTCGCTCTCTGGAGATTCGAGACGGGGATTGGGTCTGGGTGGAGAGTCCCAACGGCCGGTGCAAACGCCAGGCCAAATATTTTCCCGGAATCGACCCGCGGGTGGTACAGACGCCCCACGGCTGGTGGCTTCCCGAGAAGCGGGCGGAAGACCTCTTCGGACTTTGGGAAGTAAACGTCAACCAGCTCATCCCGGACGGAACTCAGGCCAAATGCGGCTTTGGAGGGGGACAGTACAAGTCGATTCTTTGCAAAGTCTACCGGGCCGAGGAAGGGATCGAGGGGATTTATCAGAAGGAGAGCCTCTGATGGATTATGGATTGTACGTCGATTACGAATGGTGCAGCGGCTGCCATGCCTGCGAGCTGGCCTGCAAGCAAGAGCATGACCTGAAAACTGATGAATGGGGAATCCGCGTGATCGAGCGGACCTACCGGGGGAAGGAAAAGATCGCCATCGAGTATGTACCCATCCCCACTGATTTCTGCGACTTCTGCCTGCCGCGAGTGAGGCAGGGGAAGAGGCCCGCCTGCGTTCACCATTGCATGACCAAGTGCATGGACTTTGGGCCGATGGACGAGATGGGGAAGCTGGCGGCGCAGAAAAAAAAGACCGTGGTGTGGGGGCGCACTTTTTAAGGATGGTGGCCACCTTGACGTGGCTCGGGGACCAGGGCGGTGAGAGCCGGCAGCCCCGGCTGGGTGGAAGCAATCCAGAAGATACAAGCTTTTTCCGCCGCAGGAGGCGGGGTGCACCTTCCCGCCCCACCTGCGGAGATCCCAGCGCCTCGGGATGCCAATCTCAGCGCCCTGGTTCCCGAGCCCTCTGGGCAGCTATGAATTATGAAACGAACTTCCGAAACGCATGAAACTTATTTTTCTCCTTTGCTCCGGGTGAATCTGACGGAGAAAAAAATTCAAAGAGAGGAGATCGACCGATCGCTGACCCTAAAATTCCTGGGCGGGAGGGGCATGGGAAGCAAGATTCTGTTCGACGAACTGAAACCCTCTACCGAACCTCTATCCCCAGAAAATAAACTCCTGATCCTGGCTGGGCCACTGGTCGGCACAGGTGCTCCCTGGTGTGTGAAGTACACGGCCCTGACCCGCTCCCCTCTTTCCGGGACGATCTTGATGAGCCTGGCCGGGGGATTTTTCGGACCGAACCTGCGCTTTGCCGGTTATGATGGCCTGGCGATCGAAGGAAGCGCCAAGGAGCCCTCATACCTTTGGATCCATGAAGGAAAGACCGAGTTGCGGGCAGCTCCTCACCTTTGGGGAAAGAACACGGAAGATTGTCAGGAAGCCATCCGGAAAGAGCTGGGAGACGATCGGGTCCAGATCGCCTGCATCGGCCCGGCGGGCGAGAAGGCTGTCCGGTTTGCCTCCATCATCAGCGGCAAGCGAGCGGCTGGCCGCGGCGGCGCGGGCGCGGTGCTGGGTGCGAAGAACCTGAAAGCCATTGCCGTGCAGGGTTCACGGAAAGTTCCAGTCATGGAAGCTGAGAGGTTCGAAGAGCTGCAGAGGGCCATCCGTAAGAAGGCTCGCGAAGCGGAGCGCCTGAAGGTCTTCGGCAAATTCGGCACTCCCAAGAACCTGGTCATCGTCAACGGCAGGGGACTCTTCCCGACGCGCAATTTCCAGGGCGGCCTTTTTGATGGCATCGAGCAGGTCAATGCGGAGGAGCAGCAGCGCCGGGTACTCCGAAAAACAACCTGCCATGCCTGTCCGGTGGCCTGCGGCAACCTCACCCGCGCTGCGGAGGGGCCGTACGAGGGAACCGTAACCGAGGGGCCGGAATACGAGACCTTCTGGGCCTTCGGCGCTCAATGCGGGAATACCTGCCTCGACGCCATTGTCGCTGCGGACCGGTTGTGCGACCAGCTGGGGATGGATACTATCTCCACGGGAAACACCATCGCCTTTGCCATGGAATGCGCCGAGCAGGGGCTGATCAGCCAGAAAGACCTGGAGGGGCTTGACCTCAGGTTCGGAAACCACCAAGCCATGGTGGAAATGATCCGCCGGGTTGCCTACCGGCAAGGCCTGGGGAATCTCTTGGCTGAAGGGGTCCGCCGGGCAGCCGAGCGCATCGGCCAGGGCTCCGAAAAATTCGCCATGCACGTGAAAGGCCTGGAGCTGGCCGCCTATGATCCTCGCGGGGCCAAGGGCATGGGCATCGCCTATGCCACCTCGCCCCGGGGTGGGTGCCACGAAAGAGGGCTCATTTCCCGGGAAACCTTCGGGGCCCCGCCACCCATCGATCCTTTATCCGTAACCGGCAAAGGACTGGCGGCCAAAGAAGCCCAGGATGAGACGGCGGTGCTCGACTCTCTGGGCGTTTGCGTTTTTCCGCCCCACAACGACGGGATGGATATGAACGAAACGGCGAGCCTATTTTCCTATGTGGTAGGCGAAACTTTGAGCGCTCATGATCTAATGACCGCCGGAGAGCGCATATGGAACCTGGAGAGGTTGTTCAACCTGCGGGAAGGCTTCGCCGGAAAAGATGACACCCTGCCGGCAAGGCTCCTGCATGAACCCATGCCGGCGGGACCGGCCAAGGGACACGTCGTAGAATTGGATCATCTCCTGCAAGATTACTACCGGGTGCGGGAATGGGATGAAAGAGGCGTACCCACACCCGAAAAATTGGCTAAGCTGGGGCTATCTGCAGAGGGAACGACTATCCTATGAAACCACAGAGGCCACAG
>CAYQWO010000091.1:4633-10628 GCA_964421095.1 uncultured Syntrophaceae bacterium | reverse complement strand
TCTCCCGCTGCGTCTTTGGCCTCTGATCGCGGGGAAGAACTATCTTCTCTTCCCATTCTTCAGGATAACGCATCGACTCAGAACCAATGCCAGGTCTCTGAAGCAACGCTCATTTCCCCCCCAAAGGAAGTGACCATCTCCGATCCCTCCTCTCCTCCGGCAGAGGATAGAGTATTCGCCTGGGCATTGACCTTGGCAGCTTTCCACCTAACCTTCAGCGCTGATGCCCAAGCAGAGTCTCCGGCAGAAAAGAGCGCAGAAATAATCGCAGATGAAAACTATGAAGAAGCCATAGATTTTAGAGGACCTGAATATTATCGCGAATGGAACAGCCGCTCCCAGGAGGACTTTGACCCCTTGGAAGAAGTCTCTCTCAATCTTTCCGCCTGGGAAGAAACAGGCTCCCAGTGGACGGCTCCGAATTATAAACCGCCGACGATCATCTCTACCACTTTCCCTTCCCTCTTCCACCAAAAAGTGGAAGAGACCATAGGCTTTTTCCAGACCAAGGGCGAAGATTTTTTCACCAGAGCTCTGGGCCGTTCCCAGGCCTACGAAGAGATGATGAAGAGGATTCTGCGGGAGAAGGCCCTTCCGGAAGAACTCTTTTACTTGGCTTTGGTCGAAAGCGGGTATAACCCCAAAGCCTTTTCCCGGGCCAAGGCCAGCGGCATCTGGCAGTTCGTAACCAAGACTGCCAGACGGTTTGGACTCAAAGTGGATAAATGGGTCGATGAGCGCCGCGACCCAGAGAAATCCACCTACGCCGCCGCTGAATACCTGAGAAGCCTCTATGGGATGTTCAACAACTGGGATCTGGTGGCCGCCAGCTATAATGCCGGGGAGGGAAAGATCCTGAGGGCCATGAAAAGGGCCAAAAGTCAAGATTTCTGGGAGATCTCGCGGCACCGGTATATCCGAAAAGAGACAAAAAAGTACGTCCCCATGTTCCTGGCAGCGGTCCTCATTGCCAGCGAGCCCCAAAAGTATGGCTTCTCCAATATCGACTACCATCCTCCCCTGCTTTATGAGAAAGTTATGGTTCCCCCCGCCACTAGATTGGATCTGATCGCCAAGGCTGCGGAAATAGATCTGTCCGAAATTAAGGCCCTTAATCCTGCCCTCAAGAAAGAAAAAACTCCCCCCAACTGCTCCCAATTCGAGATTAAGCTTCCCCCGGGAAGAAAGGAACTCTTCGAAAAGAATTTCCCCCTGCTCAGCCAAAAAGCCGTATCCAAAGGCAGCATGCATTCCGTTCGCCCCGGAGAGACCCTCTCCGCCATTGCCAAGAAGTACCGGGTCCATCTCCAAGACCTTTGTCAGGTTAATGGCCTCTCGCCCCAGACTCGAATCAAGCCTGGGTTGATCCTTACCGTGCCTCGGTAGGTCAGCTCGAAATAACCCTGAACCGAAGATTTCTCATTCATGATCTCCGTAGAAGAAGCCATCCGTCGTATCCTTGAGCAAATTCATCCTCTGGGGAAGGAGCGTCTGAACATCCTCCAATCTTTGGGCCGGGTTCTGGGAGAAGATATCACTGCCCCTCGCTATATTCCTCCCTGGGATAACTCGGCTATGGATGGATACGCGGTAAGATGGCGGGATATTCAGAGGGCTTCGCCCAAGAAGGGGGTCGTACTCACCGTCCTGGCCGATCTCCCTGCCGGACGAATATTTCCGGGTGACGTTGGCCCGGGGCAGGCTGTTAGAATCATGACCGGTGCTCCCCTGCCACGGGGCGCAGACACTGTGGTCCAAGTGGAGGATACAAAAAAAGGTGAGGGAACGGTAAGAGTCTTTTCCTGCCCAGAAAAGGGGAAGAACATTCGTCGGGCCGGGGAGGATGTGAAAGCTGGGCAGCTGGTCTTGGAAGAAGGGATGATCCTGCGCCCTGCGCATATCGGCCTTTTGGCCTCCATGCAGCGTTCGCTCGTCTCCGTTTATCAGGTCCCCCGCGTGGCCATTCTCTCCACCGGCGACGAGCTCTTAGAAATTGATGACCCCTGGCAAGAAGGCAAAATTGTTAACAGCAATAGTTATTCGTTGACGGCCCTGGTGCTGGAGTGCGGCGCGCTGCCGCTACAATTGGGGATCGCCCAGGACAAGCCCGGGGACCTGGCCGCCAAAATTCAGCAAGGCCTAGTGGCAGATATCCTGCTGACCTCCGGTGGCGTCTCCGTAGGGGACTATGATCTGGTCAAAGGTATGCTCAAAGAACTGGGAAAGATGAATTTCTGGAAAGTCGCCATGAGACCCGGGCAGCCTCTGGCCTTCGGGATCGTTTCTGGGAAACCCCTCTTCGGCCTTCCTGGAAATCCTGTTTCTTCCATGGTTTCCTTTGAGCAGTTTGTCCGCCCAGCGATTCTGAAAATGGCTGGACACCACTATCTTTTCCGCCCCACAATAAAGGCCCTCCTTCGGGAAGACATCGAGAAGAAAGCTGGCCTCCTTCATTTTATCCGCTGCCGTTTGGTCCGTGAAGGCGGGAAGATACATGCCTGGACCACCGGCGAGCAAGGTTCGGGAATTCTTTCCTCGATGGTGAAGGCTCAGGGCTTAATCCTCCTTCCTCCGGAAGAGACTCTGGCCCGCGCCGGCCGGGAGGTCAACGTATACCTCTTAGACCCAGCATTCTCCAATACGCCTTTCCCTTCGTACCTCCCCCAGCGCAAAAGGGGTAAAAAAAACCGTTGATCTCTTGGCTATCTTAAGGTATAAAAAATAAATGCTCCTTGCTCTTTCACAAAAGTTGAAAGGGCTATCGAACCCGAAAGGAGGGAAAGAACCTGAAACACTACGAAACAATCTTTATTACCCACCCTGAGCTGTCCGCAGAAGATCATGCAGAATTAGAAAAAAAATTGCGCTCCACCATAGCGAACTGGAAGGGAGACGTTATCAAGCTGGAGGACTGGGGGACGAAGAAGCTGGGCTATGAGATTCGCAAGAATATCCAGGGTCGCTATTTCTTGCTGGACTACCTGGCCGTTGCGGATTTGGTGCGGGAGATCGAAAGGAATCTTCGCTTGAATGACCAGATCCTTAAATTCCAGACGGTCAAGGTCAACGACCGGGTCTCCTCAGAAACCGCCCCTGCCGGAAAGACTGCAAAGATCAGCGAACCTTCCTTCCCCCCGGAAGGACCAAGAAAGGAAGCGCAGGAGCAGGCCCAAACGGAAGGAGCGGAAGGAAAATGAAGCCTCCCGCAAGGAAGAAAAGGTCTTTCCAGAGACGAAAGGTTTGTGTCTTTTGTGCAGACAGCGGCATGCAGATCGATTACAAAGACGTTAAGACCCTGAGCCATTTTGTCACCGAACGGGGCAAGATCCTTCCCCGCAGGATCTCCGGAAACTGCGCCAAACATCAGAGGGAAATTACGACCGCCATCAAACGGGCTCGCAATATTGCTCTGATGCCCTTTACCATTGCAACCTCGTGACCCCTCTGCCCTGGCGGAGATCTACTTTGGGGCTTGGGCAAGCTTGCCGAAAGAAATCCTGTGGTTTGCCGCTCCGCTACGTGATTTTATGGAGGCGCGCATGAAAGTTATCCTGATCGAAAACGTTCCCTCCCTGGGCAAGGCAGGGGACCTAGCTCAAGTGGCCAACGGGTATGGCCGCAACTTTCTGATTCCCAAAAGATTGGCGCTCGAAGCGAGTTCCGCCAATATGAACGTTTTGCAGCGACAACAGCAGTCTTTCCTGAAGAAAGCGGCTGGCGAAAAGGAAAAAGCAGCTGAACTGGCCCAACAGATCGAGAACCTTTCTTGCACCTTCACGCGCCAAGCGGCAGAGCATGAGAAGCTCTTCGGCTCCGTGACCACGATGGATATAAAAGAATTTCTGAGCGGGCAAGGCGTCTCCCTGGACCGCCGAAAGATTCTCTTGCCCAACCCAATCAAAACCCTGGGCAGCTTTACCATACCGGTGAAACTCCACCCGGACGTTACCGCTCAACTGAAGGTCAACATCGTTCCGGCCACTGCGGAAAAGAAGTCGACGTAAGCGCCCTTCACCCTATGGGGGAAAATAAAGACTATGGACCTTCTGGCTCAACGCCTTCCTCCCCAGAGCCTCGAAGCTGAGGTTTCAGTTCTGGGCGGAATCCTTCTGGAGAACGAGGCCCTGACCCGGGTCCTCGAGGTGATCCGCGAGGGCGATTTCTACCGCGAAGCACACCGGAAAATCTTTTCCGCCATTCTCGAACTCTTTGAGCGCAACGAGCCAGCCGACCTAATCACCCTTTCTGAGGTCCTGCGGAGGCGGGGAGATTTTGAGGAAGTGGGGGGTATCGAATACCTAAATTCGCTGGTCAACAGTGTGCCCACGGCTGCAAACATCTCCTACTACGCCAAAATCATAAAGGAAAAGTCCATCCTCCGCAAACTGATCCACCGCGCCACCGAGATCATCAGCCAAGGTTACGGCGCTGCCGGGGACGTCGATGATTTTCTGGACCGGGCGGAGCACTCGATCTTCGAGATCTCCGAGGATCGGGTCCGGCCCTCTTTTCACCCTATCAAGGACATCATCAAATCCAGTTTTAAGACTATCGAAAAACTCTACGAGAAACGCCAGTTGATCACAGGCGTGCCCACCGGCTTTACCAGGTTGGATGAATTAACCTCTGGCTTTCAGCCTTCTGACCTAATCATCGTCGCCGGCCGTCCCTCCATGGGCAAGACCGCTCTTGCCCTAAATATTGCCCAACATGCCGCCATCGAGGCCCGGGTGCCAGCGGCGATCTTCTCTCTGGAAATGGCCAAGGAACAACTGGCCTTGCGCATGCTCTGCTCGGAGGCGAAAGTGGACGCTCACCGCCTGCGCGGTGGATTTCTCGGTGAGTCCGACTGGCCCAAGCTTACCCGAGCGGCCGGAAATCTTTCGGAAGCGCCGCTTTTCATCGATGATACGCCAGCGCTGACCGCCCTGGAAATGCGTGCCAAATCACGCCGCCTCAAGATGGAACATAACCTCGGCCTAATTATCGTGGATTACCTCCAGTTGATGCGCGGGCGAGCGGATTCGGACACAAGGGAGCAGGAGATCTCGGACATCTCCCGTTCTCTGAAGTCCCTGGCGAAAGAGTTAACCGTTCCCGTCATTGCCCTCTCGCAGCTCAATCGCCGCGTAGAAGAGCGCGGCGATCGCCGCCCTCAGTTGGCTGATCTTCGCGAATCCGGAGCCATTGAGCAAGATGCCGATGTGATTATCTTCCTCTACCGCGATGAGGTTTACAACAAATCCGATGACAATAAAGGAAAGGCGGAGATTATTATCGGCAAACAGAGGAATGGACCAACGGGTAAATTTGAACTGGCTTTTTTGGATAAATATACCTGCTTTGAAAATCTTTCCCCCATCCCAGAGGTTACTTAAGGAAATTAACATGCTGAAATTATTTTGTTTTTTGTTTTATTCACAGGTGTTAATAACCTTGTGAATAAGGTGCGCCCTAAGAAATGGAGGACCTGTGGGAATACCTACGAGAGAAATTTGGAACCAGTGCCTAGCGGCTGTGGGCCAGAAGATCGGTCAGCAGTCGTTTGATATCTGGCTGAAACCCCTTCATCTCCTCAATATGACCGAAAATAGTATAGATCTGGAAGTGCCGAATAAATTTTTCAAGGAATGGCTCTCAGAAAATTATCAGTCCCTCATTCGAGACGTTCTTTATCAAATTACGAAAAACCAATATGCCGTCCATTTCCACTTGAAGGAAAGAGCGGAGGAAAAAGAGCTAAAATCAAAGGGTAGAGAGAAAAGTTCAGCTCCCCAAATCGGCAAACAGACCTTAAAGGAAGATGGCTTGAACCGGACTTACACCTTTGAGGCGTTTGTCGTCGGCTCCTGCAATCAGTTTGCTCACGCCGCCGCTCTGGCTGTGGCCAACCTTCCGGCCAAAAATTATAACCCCCTGTTCATTTACGGCGGCGTGGGCCTGGGAAAAACTCACCTACTCAACGCCATTGGAAATCATATTGTCCAGAATGATA
>CAYQWO010000091.1:3445-4533 GCA_964421095.1 uncultured Syntrophaceae bacterium | reverse complement strand
GAAGAACGTCTGCGCTCGCGTATCAGCTGGGGCCTGATCGCTGATATTCAACCCCCGGATATGGAGACAAAGGTGGCCATCCTCTGCAAGAAGGCGGAGATGTACAACATTGCCCTGGGCAATGATGTGGGCCTTTTCCTGGCCTCTCGCCTGGGATCCAATATTCGGGAACTTGAAGGTGCGCTGACGCGCCTGCGGGCCTTTGCTTCCCTGACTGGAAGCGACATCACCATTGCTATGGCTAAAGAGACGCTGGAAGACATCCTCACGGATCGACAGAAGGCCATTAGCATTGATGAAATTCAGAAGACGGTGGCTAACCATTTTAACATTAAAGTCTCCGATCTTAAGTCTTCCAGAAAGCTTAAAATCTACGCCCTGCCGAGGCAAATTTGCATGTATCTCTGCCGCACGTTGACCAAATCCTCCTTCCCTGAAATCGGCACCAAATTCGGCGGCAAGGACCATTCCACAGTGATTCATGCCTTTCGGCATATCGAGAAGAAGATAAGCGAAGATCGAGAAACAAAAAAGATAATAGAGAATCTCAGCAGTGAGTTGCAAAAGTAATCATTTTTCTGTGGAGCAAGTGTGGATTGGCTGGGCATAAATGAACCCGTGGCCTGCGCCCAAGATTTTTCCACAGCTTTTTTCCATCCCTTTCCCTCCCTAAAAAGATTAAACCAATTGAAATTTAAAAATTTTTTGGTTAAAATAGGGTTATGAACAACCTATATTACTAATATTTAAATAATCTTTTCTTAAATAAGAAGACGGAGAAGTAGAATGGACTTCAGGATTGATCGAGACGAATTTGCCAAAGGATTATATCGCGCCCAAAATGTTGTCGAGAGAAAGGGTACGATGGCCATCCTCTTGAATGTTTTGATCGAAGCCCAGAAGGATGGAATTTCCATTATGGCCACGGATCTAGAGATTGCGCTCAAAGCGTTTCATCCGGCAGAGATCCTTAAAGAGGGAAAGTCCACTCTTTCGGCCAAGAAACTCTATGAAGTGGTGAAGGAACTCCCTGAACAGAGGGTTTCGTTGCGTTTGAAAGAGAACCAATGGATGGAGATTTCCAGTGG
>CAYQWO010000091.1:0-3345 GCA_964421095.1 uncultured Syntrophaceae bacterium | reverse complement strand
AACAGAGGGTTTCGTTGCGTTTGAAAGAGAACCAATGGATGGAGATTTCCAGTGGCAAATCCATCTTCAACATGATGGGTCTTTCAGCCGAAACGTTTCCTTCCATTCCTACGTATGGGGAGGAGGATTTCTTTTCTGCGGAAGTAGGCATTTTGAGGGAGATGATTGAGAAGACGATCTTCGCCGTTTCTTCGGATGAATCGCGGTATAATTTAACAGGAGTATTTTTTTCGAAGAGCCGCGATGAAGCGGGAAAGGATCTGCGCATGGTCGCTACGGATGGGTATCGTCTTTCCTTGATCGATCGGCCGCTGAACATCCAGGGAAAGGGTCTCGAAAGCGGCATCCTGCTTCCCAAAAAGGGGCTGGTGGAATTAAGCCGTCTGTTGGACGAAGGTGGGGAAAAGGTTTGGTTGAAAGTAATAAATAACAGTTTCATCGTCAAAAGAGAGGGAGTGGTTTTAATCATGCGTCTCCTGGATGCTGAATTTCCCGATTACCGGCAAGTCATTCCTGAGAAAAGCAAGCGCCATTTTCGGATGAAAAGGACTCAGATTTTAGAATCTCTGCGGCGGGTATCCATTCTGTCCAGCGAGAAAACCAGAGGAGTTAAATTTCATTTCAGCCAGGAGGTTTTGGAACTCTCTACCTATAACCCGGAATTGGGGGAAGCTAAGGAGGAGATTCCCGTTGATTACAGAGGAGAAGACCTGACTGTGGGTTTCAACTCTCGCTTTGTGTTAGAGGTCCTGAACATTTTAAAGAGCGATGAGGTGCTCTTTGAAATGGAAGACGGGAAAAGCCCAGCGGTCATCCGCCCGGCCGATGATCAAAAACATACCTGTGTCATCATGCCTATGCGCCTTTAGGGAAAGGGGAGCTGATTGGCCAAAAAGAAAGAAAATGAGCAGTCCTGGAAAGAAGGATCCCAGGATTATACGGCCGAGAGTATCAAGGTTCTTCAGGGCCTCGAGGCTGTGCGCAAACGACCGGCCATGTATATCGGTAGCACCAGCAGTTCCGGGCTGCACCATCTGGTATACGAGGTCGTGGACAATTCTATCGATGAAGCGCTGGGGGGCTTCTGCAATAAAATTGACGTAGCCATCCACGAGGATAACAGCGTAACCGTGGAGGATAATGGCCGGGGCATCCCCGTGGATATTCATAAAGAAGAAGGCCGCCCGGCCGCCGAGGTGGTGATGACCACGCTGCACTCCGGCGGCAAGTTTGATGGCGATAGCTATCAATTCTCCGGAGGACTGCATGGCGTGGGCGTCTCCGTGGTGAACGCGTTATCCGAATTCCTGGAACTGGAAATTTGGCGGGACGGAAAAGTCTATTTTCAGAGGTACGAGAGGGGACAGCCAGTGAGCCCCTTGGAGATCACGGGAAATACGAAGCGGCGGGGCACGAAGATCTGGTTCCGTCCCGACCGAGAAATATTCGAAGCCATCGATTTCAGTTTCGATATCCTCTCGCAGCGTCTGCGGGAACTGTCCTTCCTGAACAGCGGTGTGAAAATTACGGTGAAAGATGAACGTTCCGAGAAAAAGGAGGAATTCCAGTATCAGGGAGGGATCGTTTCTTTTGTCGAGTATCTGAACAAGAATAAGACCACGATCCATCCGAAACCGATCCATCTGGAAGGAGAAAAGGGAGGGGTCTATATTGACATTGCCCTGCAATACAATGATGGCTACACAGAAAACCTCTTCTCCTTCGCCAATAACATCAATACCCATGACGGCGGAACCCATTTGGTCGGCTTTAAATCTGCGCTCACCCGGACGATCAATAACTATGCGGCCAGCAATGGCTTTCTGAAGAATCTGAAGGTCAGCCTATCGGGGGAAGATACGCGGGAGGGACTCACCGGGGTCATCAGCGTCAAGCTCTCCAATCCGCAATTTGAAGGCCAGACCAAAGCGAAACTGGGCAACAGCGATGTGAAGGGGTGGGTCGAGGCCCTGGTAAATGAAAAACTGGGCATTTACTTCGAAGAAAACCCATCGGTAGCCAAGCGCATCATAGAGAAAGTGGTGGATTCAGCTCGCGCCCGCGAGGCCGCCCGGAGAGCTAAGGAATTGACGCGGAGGAAAGGTCTGCTGGAGACCGATTCGCTTCCGGGGAAATTGGCGGATTGCCAAGAGCGAGACCCGCGGCAAAGCGAGCTTTTCATCGTCGAGGGGGATTCGGCAGGAGGATCAGCCAAACAGGGAAGGGACCGGCGAACGCAGGCCATCTTACCCATTCGGGGCAAGATTCTCAACGTGGAGAAGGCGCGCTTCGACCAAATGTTATCGAATCAGGAGATCAAGACGCTGATTACGGCGTTGGGTACGGGTGTGGGGGAAGAGGATTACAACCTGGAAAAGCTCCGTTACCATCGGGTCATCATCATGACGGACGCCGACGTAGACGGGTCGCATATCCGGACGCTCCTCCTGACGCTGTTCTATCGGCAGATGTTCCCCCTGATCGACCGCGGGTACCTATATATCGCCCAGCCCCCTTTATACCGCGTGAAAAAGGGGAAGGAAGAGGTGAAATACCTGCACAGTGAAGATGAATTGGAGCATTATCTGCTGGAAAAAGGCATTGAGAACGTGCGGCTGACCCTTCCCGGGAACAGATCACCGTTGGGCGGGAAAAGTCTGCTGGAGGTGGTCAGGAAGGCCATCCGCCGGGAGAAAATATTGGAGCGACTGGCCAAACGCCAGATGAACCCAGACGTGCTGCTGGCCTTTGCTCAGCTGGAATCTTTCAGTAAAACCGCGCTCAAATCTGAGAAGGAAGTGAAGCGAATCATCGAGGAAGTCAAAAGCACCCTGAAGAAGGGGCAGAAAGAGATTGGCGGGATGGAGTTCCTGGCCGAGAAGGACCCGGAGCACGGCAATTACAATCTACGTTGCCTCTCCAGCAGCAACGGCGCCCGCCAGGAAACGGTCATCGATTTGGAATTAGCCAGCTCGGCCCAGTTCGAAGAACTGCGCAAGATATCTCAGCAGCTAAAAACCTTGGGCCCACCTCCTTTTGTTTTAGAAGCCGGCGAAAGCTCGCGGGAGATTGCGGGTTTCTCTCAACTGGTGCAAGCGATCTTCACTTTTGGCAAGAAAGGGGTGGAGATCCAGCGTTACAAAGGTCTGGGAGAGATGAACCCCGAACAACTCTGGGAAACGACCATGAACCCAGAGACGCGCAGTCTGTTGCAGGTTCAAATGGCCGACGCCATCAAGGCCGACGAGATCTTCACGGTCCTCATGGGGGATCAAGTGGAGCCTCGGCGGGAATTCATCCAGCGGAATGCCTTGAGCGTAACGAACCTGGACATCTAAGGAAATC
>CAYQWO010000090.1:7647-10650 GCA_964421095.1 uncultured Syntrophaceae bacterium | reverse complement strand
GCAAAGGGTGCCGCACCGATGAGAACCCTATACAATGGGATTTCTGGGGCGATCCCCTTCACGACAAATAGATTCAGACCGAAAGGTGGAGTGATCATCCCCACTTCCATGTTGATAGTAATGATGACCCCGAACCAGACCGGATCAAAACCGTACGCCAAGATCACGGGATGAAGAATGGGACAGGCAATTAGGACGATAGCCACAGGAGGCAAGAGGCAGCCCAAAATGAGGAGAAAGACGTTAACCATTACCATCAGCCCTAATTTGGAAAATTCCCAACCGACAAGGGAGGCAGTGATGGACTGGGTAATGTAAAGCTTGGTCAATAGGGTCGTGAAAAGAAAGGAGATGGCGATGATTAACATGATCATCGTACTTTCTTTAATTGTCATCTCCATGATGTCCCGATAGGATTTGAAAGACTTAAGCCGATAGATCAGGATAACCATCACAAAAGTTGCAATGGCACATACGCCAGCGGCCTCACTCGGCGTGGCATATCCACCATAGAGGACAATCAGAAGGAAGACGATCAATAGTAAAAATGGAGTTACCTTTCCAATACCTTTGATACGCTCACCCCAGGTGTAAAACACATCCCCATAAAATTCTTTACCAGAATCCTTATTCAAGTCCGCCTTCCCTTTTGCCACCCTCCGCCGCACCCAAAGTGAATAGAAGGCAACCCAGATGCACATCATGATGGTAACGATGATCCCAGGGAAGACGCTTCCGATAAATAGCTTTCCGATCGAGGTTTGGGTGGCTAGTCCATATACGATCTGAACAATGCCAGGAGGGATGAGGTTGCCTAAGGAACCGCCACCCACGATCGCTCCAGCCGCCAGGGATTCTGGATACCCCCTCTTTTTCATCTCCGGGATGCCCATAGTTCCAATGGCCGCCGCCGTGGCTGGGCTAGAACCGCAGAGAGCAGAAAAGAGGCCGCAAGCGAGAACATTACTGATAGCCAGCCCTCCTGGCAGCTTGTGGACCCACTTATTGATCCCTTCGTAAAGGTCAGAACCAGCGGGCGTGACCGCCACAATAGCCCCCATCAGGATAAAGAGAGGTATGGCCAGGAGCCCAAAATCATTCACCCCCTCAAAAACAACCATTGCCGTGAGCTCAAACTGGGCCTTATCCAGGAAGAAAATCATGAAAAGTATGGAAGGAACTCCCAATCCGAAGGCAATAGGCATTCCGCTGAAAAGGAAGAGAAATAAGGTTCCGATAACGATAATGCCAAGGATGTTCGGATCCATATAATCCAAACTCCCTTAGATAATTAATTTATCAACGGCTCAATGAGCCTTCTTTCGGCTCTCTGAGCTTAAATATTTCGACGACGAATTGTAAAGATAGAAGAGTCATTCCCAAAGGTAAGAAGAAATAAGGAATCGCCAATGGAGGCCCCCATAGGGATTCCGATCTCCAGCCTTTGGAAAATGCCTCCCACCAATATTGCCATCCTTTATAAGCAAGATAAATGCAAAATAGGAGAGAGACAAAAGATGTAATTCTATATAGCCTATTCTGGATTCTTGATGGGAGCGCCCGAGTAACGAGATCGATATTGATGTGGGCCCCATCCTTAAGTCCATATGCGGCCCCGAGAAAGGTGGCCATAACTCCTAAGTAGATTGCCAATTCGATCTCCCAAATAGTTGGTATGTTCAAAATGTAGCGCATGACTACTTCGTATGTCAGAATCAGGGAAGAGGTCAAGATGGCCAAAGCACTGATCCAGTAAAAAAGTCTATTGAACGCCTCGACCATTTTCGCCAAATTTATCAATGAGTCCTTCATTCTTTTCTCCTGATGCCCCCCTTCCCTCCTATTTAGAGAGGGTTGGGGGGACAATGGAGATCTACTTTACGGCTTGGGCCATCTCAAGAAGTTCTTTGCCTCCCTTGACCTTTTCCGTATAGGCTTTCCAGGCCGTCCTCTTCGATACTTCGAGCCAAACTTTAAAATCCTCGGAATTCATATCATACACTTGAACGCCTTTACTCTTAAACAGATCTGTAACCTCCGTATCATCCTTGATGGCTTCCTCCAGCGTAAATTTCTCTAATTCTTTACCCACTGCCATCACAATCTTTTGATGTTCTGGAGAAAGTTTCTTCCAGGTGATCATACTCATCACAAGAGGTTCTAACATATACCAAGTTGTCGTTATTCTGGGAGAGGTGTAATACTTAACCTGTTCATAAAGGCGATAAGATTCGAAAGAAGATGAAGAGGTCATGCAGGCATCCAAGACGCCAGTCTGAAGGGCAAAGTAAATTTCTGAGGATGGCATGCTGGTGATCGCGGCCCCTGCACCTTCATGCAACATTGTTTCGAACATCTTACCCGCTGCCCTGATTTTTAGGCCTTTCAAATCTTCAGGTCGAATGATAAGCTTCGTCTTGGCAGCCATGCCTCCCCCACACCAGGCCCAGGTAATGATTTTGATCCCGTTCTCTTCGCAGATCCTTTCAATCTCTTTTCCGATGGGAGCATCCTTCCATCGCATGGCTTGATGGTGGTCCTTCACAATGCAAGGCATGAGGGTGATGCCGAATTGAGGAACCTTTCCAGAGGCATAATCCAAAGGATAGACCGACATGTCAAGAGCGCCCTTCAACATGGCATCATACTGGGGGACAGGCTTGAAAAGCACAGAGGCGGGGTAAATCTCGAATTTCAATGCTCCTCCAGATCTCTCCCCAACTCTCTTGGCAAAATGATGACATAGCCGATCACGGAAATCTCCCTTTTCAATCGTTCCCCCTGGCCACTGGTGGGAGATTTTCAAGACCAGAGGTTTGTCTTTGGTTTGAGCCAGGACTTCTGCTACCGGTAAGGTCAGAAGCGCGAGAAGAAAGAAAAAAGTTAGAGAAAATATTCCAACTCGTCTCATGGTTCCCTCCTTGGGCAAATTTTATTAGGTGGATTAAAATAAACTCAGAATCGCTTCTTTATACCCAACCTCCCCAAATAATTAAGGGAGCA
>CAYQWO010000090.1:1662-7547 GCA_964421095.1 uncultured Syntrophaceae bacterium | reverse complement strand
AGGAAAAAAATCGCCTTCATCTTTCCGGGGCAAGGCTCCCAGTACCCGGGTATGGGCTTGGATATCTCCAGCCATTATCCCGTGGCCAAAAGCACTTTCGAGCGCGCCGACGATCTTCTGGGGTATAAGATCTCGGCACTCTGCTGGGAGAAAAACGAGAAGCATTCCCATGAGAAGCTGAGAAGCTGGTTGAAACATATTGGAGATCGCTTTCATCTGGAATTCCTGGACCGCCTCCAGGAAAAATTGCAAAAGCGGCCCCTCCTGGAATATACCCGCTACTCCCAGCCCGCGGTCTTTACGGTCAGCGTGGCCTGCCTGGAAGCGCTGCGTCAGGAGCTGCACAGTGGCGGAGTTCGCGTGGACTTCGACATGGCTGCCGGGCATAGCCTCGGAGAATACACGGCTCTCTACGCAGCGGAAGCCTTCGATTTTGAGGAGGCCCTGATGTTGGTCAAAGCCCGGGGCGAATACATGCAGGATTGCGGCGATGATATCGAAAACGCCGGCCTCCTCTCGATCGTTGGCAAGACGAAGATTCAGGGGATCGAGCGCGTCTGCCAAAGGGCCAACGTCCATATTGCGGTCTATAACAATGACTACCAGATCGTACTCGGGGGATATGACGAAAACCTGAAGCACGCCAAGCAGCTGGTCGAAGATATCGGGTACAAGGGGATTCCTTTGAAGGTCAGCGGGCCCTTCCACACCTACCTGATGAAGCCGGCGGCCGACCGGATGCGGTTCTACTTGGAAGGCCGGGATTTCGCCATCGTGAACCGGCCGGTGATCGCCAATACCAGTACCCGGGCCATTGCTGACCCCCTGGATGTTAAGAATGAATTAACGGATCAAATTTTCAGGCCCGTGCTCTGGAAAGAATCGATTGAAAAGATGGTTAAGAATGGGATCAAGATTCTTGTGGAGATCGGCCCGGGAAAGGTGCTGAACGGGCTGATCAGCAAAGTGGATGCCGACGCCAGAGTCCTGAACGTGGAGGATCGGGCGACCTTAGACCGGACCGTGCAGGAGCTGATCAAGTTGAGTTCGGAGTGACCGGACATTTGTCGAGGAACTGTGGTCGTGGAAGTGCGTGCCTTTCAAGACTTAATCCGGGATATCTACTTCCAGAGGGATTTGCGGCGAGGAAGCGATAAGACCTTTCTCTGGCTCCTGGAGGAGGTCGGGGAGCTGACCCGGTCCTATCGCCGGGGGGAAAGGGAAAAAATCGGCAACGAAATGGCTGACGTGATGGCGTGGCTGGTATCCGTGGCGAACCTCCTGAACGTTGACTTGGAATCCGAGCTTATGAAAAAATATTCCCAGGTATGTCCTCTCTGCTCCTCAGCCCCCTGCACCTGTCCCTTCCGCTGATCCCCGGCGCTAAAAATCTCCTTCTTCCAACCGCTGCAGCTCTTCCTCATCGAACCCAAAGTAATGGCCCACTTCATGGAATACAGTCTGGCGTACGTTCTCCCTTAGGTCCCGGTAACTTCTGCTGATGCGCTCCAGGGGCCGGCGGTAAATAATGATGCGGTCGGGGAGGACGTTCCCGTACCAGAATCCCCGATCTCTCCTGGAAATTCCGTGGTATAGGCCGAGTAATTTCTGCCCGTCACCTTCCCATTCCTCCGACCCCCTGGGAGAGTGGTCCTCGACGATGAAAGCCACGTTCTCCAGGCGAATTCTCAGTTCCGGGGGGAGCGACTGCACCGCCTCCCTGACCAATTTTTCGAAAAAACGTTTTCCCCGGGAGAAACCCCGCCTCCTCAAGGGGCGATCCTTCATCTCGCCGTTCTCTTTCTTGCAGAATTTCTGGATTTTTTGGTCCCTAAAAAATCCATTGCTATTTTTTTTCGTTTATTGTAAGTTAAAAAATGCCTATCTGAAAAGGCTTTTTTGTATTCTCATTTTTGAAGAAAGGAGGTAAAGGGGATTATGAAGAAATGGGGAATCATCCTGGTCGGGGTAATTTTCGCCCTTTCATTGACTGGGCTGGCCTTTGCTCAGGAAAAAGCCAAGCCAGCCAAACCCGCGGAGCCAGCTAAACCGGCCAAGCCTCCAGAGCCGGCCAAAGCGGCTGAGCCAGCCAAACCAGAAGCGGCTAAAAAGGAAGCTCCACCCAAGCCTGTTGTGTATCGGATGGGAGGGGTGGTCACCGCCCTGGACCCCGCAGCGAAAAAGATCACCATAGAACAAGACGCGGTGAAGAAGGAAAGAAAGGTCATACTATCCGTGGGGAAGAAGGCTGAAAAGAATCTTGCCGGGATTAGCGTGGGAGACGTGGTGAACGTTTGGGTTACCGGGAAGACCGTGACCACCTTGACCAGGGTTTTCTGAGGGGGGTGAAGGCCTTAATAATGAATTTTATCTTTCGTTCCCCCGAGTCGGGTTGATTTAGGGGCGGTCAATTTGTAGAGCGGAGAGAAGGCATCGGCCAGCGGTGCCTTCTCTTTTTTGAAGGGGGGTTTCTCTGGCTTTTTTAACAGGCTATCCATCGCTTCTTTTCTGCTCATCTCCCTGTCGTAATTTATCCCGGCCAATGAAATCCTGGACCGGCCAGCCGCGCTTCCGGGCCAAGGCGCGCAGCCTGGGGTCGGCATTGACAATCCGCGGGTATTTCACGCGCTCCAAGAGAGGCAGATCAGTGATGCTGTCCGTGTAGAAGGTACTATCCTCCAGGTCAACCCCCAATTGCCGCGCAAGTCTGTCGGCCCAGAATATTTTGCCGTGCCGAAAGCAAAGGGGTTCAATATAGCTGCCAGTGAAGAGTCCAGCGTGTACTTCCAGCTGGGTGGCCAAAACGTGGGGAACCCCTAAGTGTTCGGCCAGCGGTTTTACGTTGTAAGTCGTGGAATTGGAGATGATGGCGACCGATGCCCCTTGCTCCATGTGCCGTCGCACCAAATCCCGGGCCTCGGGATAAATCAGGTCCCGAACCACTTCCTCGAACCACTCCCGGCAAAATTGTACCATTTCTTCCTCGCGGACTCCGATCAAGGGCCGTAAGGAATCTTTATAGGCCTTCTTCATGTCCAGGAGGTCGAAGCGGTAGCGCCAATAGTCGAGCATCGACTTGAACACTTTCCAGCGGGTCGTCTTCTTCCGGCGCAGAGAGTAGCGCATGAAAGATACCCCGGAATTCCCGGCGATCAACGTTCGGTCCATGTCAAAAAAGCAGAGTTCCTTGATTTTTGAGGCTCCTTTTGCCGATGCAAATTCCCCACCCTCCTTTATTAAAGCGGGGCCGGGGGAGCTGCCCAATTTTAAGCCCAATTTTAAGCTTGTCATCGTCAATTGAAAAGAGTAAAATTAAATAATTAAATTTATAAGGGATTGAAATTCTTTTTTTCCCAGAGCGCAAGGGCGGGCACCTGGAGAAGGGGCCTTTTCGCTTTTGCCAAATAGGTTAACAAAAGCAGGAGCGCAGCGGTGAAGAGGACCTACCAGCCGAGCAACATTCGCAGGAAAAGAACCCACGGTTTCTTGAAGCGCATGTCCACAAAGGGCGGGCGCTTAGTTTTGCAGCGCAGGAGGGCGAAAGGCCGAAAGAGACTGGTGGTCGAGGCGAGCCAATACTGAATCAAGCTGGGGCGAGAGATTAGAACCCTCGGGAGATGGGAGTTTATACCTTCGGAAAAGAGGAGAGGATCCGTCGCCGGGCCGATTTCCTGAGAATCGCCAAAGAGGGAGCGAAGTACCAAACTGACCATTTTCGGGTCTGCATGTGTCCCAACAGTCTTCCCCGCCGGAGACTGGGGATTACGGTTGGGAAGCATGTGGGGTCGGCGGTCAAACGCAGTCGGGTAAAACGCTTGATTCGAGAATTCTTTCGCCTGAATAAGGCAAGGCTGCCGGCCTCCGCCGACTTTGTGATTGCTGCCAAAGAGGGCGCTGGCGGCTTAAGTTTTGGGCAAGTTTCCGATGAATTGAAAGGACTATTCAGGGGGCGATAGCTCCCCCAACATTTGGATGTTGACGAGAATCATTCTGGGCTTCATTCGATTTTATCGCTATTTCCTCTCTCCGCTAACCGTTCCCTCCTGCCGCTTCGCACCCAGTTGCTCGGCCTATGCCTTGGAAGCTGTCGAGCGGTTCGGTCCGGCTAAAGGGTTACTTCTGGCGGTCTGGAGGCTCTTGAAATGCCATCCCTTTCACCCCGGGGGCTACGATCCAGTGGTAAAATCCGCAGCTCCCCGTGAGGCGGAACGGGTACCCCATTGAGGGGGCATCGAAGGGGAAAGCGAACGGGGGTCATTCATGGAAAGGCGGGCACTGTTAGCGGTCATCATCTCCTTGATCATTTTGGTCATCTGGCAGTATTATTTTGCTCCTTCCCCCCCAGAGACTGTTAAGGAAAAACCGAGCCCGGAGAAGGCCCTGCCGGCGGTCAAAACACCGGAAGAGGCAGTCAAAGCGGTTCCCATCCCCCCAACCCAACCTCCCCACGTTATCAAGGTCCAGCCGGGAAAAGACATCACGGTAGATACGCCCCTCTATACCGCAGTCTTCGATTCTCGAGGAGTTCGCCTGAAGGAGTGGAAGGTCAAAAAATATTTGGATAAGATCGGCGAGGGTGGCAAGCCCATCGATCTGGCCACAGAAGCTCTTAGCGCAGGCCATCCCTTCGGACTGGAGATCAGCGAAGCCAATTTTTCCTTTTCCCCGGACGCTGTTTTCCAGGTGAATACCGATAATTTGAAGCTGGGTCCCGATCGGAACAAAGGGGATTTGCTTTTTACCTGGAATTCCCCCGAAGGGCTGCGCCTTACGCAACAGATGACTTTTTATGCCGATAGTTACCGGATCGATATTGGTTTGCAGATGGCCAACTTTTCTTCCCGGATATTCGAAGGCAGGCCGCTGCTGGCCTGGTCGGGAAAGATCTTTATTGTGCCCGGGGATTCCGGCGGTTGGGCCTGTATGCCCGGTTCAGGCGGGAGCGCCGGGGCGGAAGTCCCCCCCTTTACGGCTCTGGTCAAGAAAGAGCTCCAGGAGATAGAGATCAAGGATCTCAAGGAGGAAAAGCGCTTTTCCAAGGATGTGCATTGGGGCGGGTTTCAGAATAAGTATTTCCTGGCCGCCCTCATCCCCAAGAAGACCGAGGGGACTGAGCTCATCCTGAAAAAGGTCTCCGACACAGACGGTGAACTACGCATGGGTGGCGCCAAAGCTTCCCTTTCCGCCGGGACCCAGTTTTCCCAATCCTATGTCATGTACCTTGGCCCCAAAGACCTGGATATCCTGAAAGCCTTTGGCTATGAACTGGACCGGGCTTTGGACTTCGGCTGGTTCGATGTGGTGGCCAAGCCCATGCTCCAGGCCATGAAATTTTTCTACCAGTATACCGGAAACTATGGACTGGCCATCATTATCCTCACGGTGATCATCAAAATTCTCTTCTGGTGGCCGACGCACATCAGCTACAAATCCATGAAAGAGATGAAGAAGCTCCAGCCCGAGATGGCCAAGCTGCGGGAGAAGTTCAAAGACGATCGGGAGAAGCTGAACAAAGAGATGATGGAACTCTACCGCCGGTACAAGATCAATCCCATGAGCGGTTGCCTGCCCATCGCCATTCAGATCCCCATTTTCTTCGCGCTCTATAAGGTTCTGCTCTATTCTATTGAAATCCGTCATGCGCCGTTCTACTGGTGGATCCAGGACCTGTCGGCGCAGGACCCCTACTACATTTCTCCCATCCTCATGGGCGCCTCGATGTTCGTCCAGCAGTGGATGACGCCCACGACCGGAGACCCCACCCAGGCCAAGATGATGTTGATCATGCCCGTGGTTTTTACTTTCATGTTCCTGACCTTCCCCACGGGCTTGGTCATTTATTGGCTGTTTAACAACCTGCTCTCGATCGGGCAGCAAATATATAT
>CAYQWO010000090.1:0-1562 GCA_964421095.1 uncultured Syntrophaceae bacterium | reverse complement strand
TTCCGGCTGACGCTTCCAGCCATCTGGCGGCAGAAACCGCCAAGAAAACGCTTCTGGACCTTTTGGCTCTACTGGGGATCGAAGCCGGTGTCGATTTGCAGGAGGAGCCAGAGCGCATCTTACTGAATATCAAAGGCGACGGTAGCGGTCTGCTGATCGGACGCAAGGGGCAAACCCTCGACGCCCTGGAATACCTGATCAATAAGATCGTGCATAAGGACGCTGAAGACAAAAAACGCATTGTGGTGGACACAGAAAACTACCGCTCCCGCAGAGAGGAGTCGTTAGTTCGTCTGGCCCAGCGCCTGGGAGAGAAGGCCAAGCGGCTGGGGCGGCCGGTCACCATCAGTCCGATGAGTGCCCACGACCGGCGCATCATCCATCTGGCCCTGGAGCAGGACAAAACCCTGCGCACCCGTTCTACAGGCACGGGTCTTTACCGCAAGATCGTGATCAGCCCCGAGAAGAAACCTTCATGAGCCATGGGTCGCCGGGGGATACCATCGCCGCCATCTCCACCCCCATAGGGATGGGGGGCATTGGCATCGTGCGGTGCAGCGGTCCCCAGGCCCAGGCGATCGCCGGGCAGATTTTTCGCCGCAAGCAAGGCTCGGGCCCGCTCCTTTCCCATCGCTTCTACCTTGGAGAAGTCATCCGCCCCCGGGAGGGGACTGTTCTGGATGAAGTTCTCCTGGTGTTCATGCGCCAGCCCAAAACTTACACCCGGGAGGACGTGCTGGAGGTCCATTGCCATAGCGGGTTGCTGGTTCTCCAGGAAATTTTGCAGGCAGTGCTGGAAAGCGGGGCTCGCTTGGCGGAGCCGGGGGAATTCACCAAGCGCGCCTTCCTCAACGGCCGGATCGAACTTACCCAGGCCGAAGCGGTCATCGACCTGATCCAATCGAAGACCCGGCGTTCCTTAGAGCTGGCCAACCGCCAGCGATCTGGAAAGCTGGCCGGCGAAGTGCGCCGGATCAAAGAGAGGCTGTTCGATCTATTGGCCTTGCTGGAGGCCAGCATCGACTTTCCCGAAGAAGAGGTGCCCGAACTTTCCCCGCCGGAAGTGGTTCGCCAATTGCGGGATACCCGGAACGACCTGGACGCACTCCTGCGCACCTATGAAGAAGGCCGAATCTACCGCGAAGGGATCGCCGCGGTGATTATCGGGCGGCCGAACGTGGGGAAATCCAGCCTGCTCAACTGTCTTCTCCAGGAGGAACGGGCCATCGTTACCGCCATTCCCGGAACCACCCGGGATGTGATCGAGGAAGTGGTCAATATCGCGGGGATTCCCCTGAGAATCATGGATACCGCTGGACTCCGCCATGCCCGGGATGTCATCGAAGAGGAGGGCGTGCGGCGCACCCGGCAGCGGCTGGCCCAGGCCGACCTGACCATCTGGGTCGTGGACGGGTCTGAGCCGTTGAGCGCAGAAGATTTCGACATTCTCCGGCAGGTGCAAAACAAAAAGACGGTGGTGGCCATCAATAAGAATGACCTCCCGCAGCGCTTCCGCCCGGAAGACTTGCAGGGAAAGATGCCAGAAGCTCCCCTCGTTTCCA
>CAYQWO010000089.1:0-10770 GCA_964421095.1 uncultured Syntrophaceae bacterium | reverse complement strand
CTCTTTCGCCAGTTTCTTCTTTTCCTCCATATCCGTGTATCTTCCAATCATCATTTTGTTGGCAAAGGGAGACCCAGCTCCGTGCATGCAAACCAAGAGCGTGCGGCCGCAAGTCATTCTTTCAATCAGGCGGATGATTCTCATACGGTGCTCTGTGGGCACGCTGTCCACCCCCTTTAAGTACTTCTCGAGCTGCTTTCCCACCTCCGGGTGACGGTAATCTTTCTCTGAGGGCATGGTAGCGATGATGCCACCGCAGATGTCCTGGGCCAGGCGGGCGATCTCGTAGGGGAAGCGGGTGACATTCAGTTTGGTTACATAGGCCAACAGCCTGTTCATGACACAAACACCAGAAGGGGTCATTTCTCCTTGAGAGGAACAGGCCAGGGAACCCTGATACATCGTCTCGTTCAGGGCACACATCTCCAAGATCTTATCTCGCACGTGAGAAGCATTAGCAATCCCGTTGTACTCGGCAATGAGAGCTGTGGCGCCGATAAGTACATCCATCCCCCCTGCGGCACAAGCCCCATAATTCTGTCTGTGCAGCCCGGCAAAACGTTCCACGATTAGGCTGGCGAACTCTGTTTCCCCACACAGGAACACCCGTTCCCAGGGAACAAAAACATCATCAAAGAAAACCCACATGGCGTAGCGTCCGAAATGGACATTTCCCATGTCAAACTGGGTCCCTTCCAGAAGCCGGTCATCCATGGAATGCCTTCCAAAGACATAGGTAATTCCTTCCGTAGCCACGGGCAAAACAAAGGAAACCGCATAGTCTTTATCCTCTGGCCGCAAGGAGACAGAAGGCATGGCCATAAATTCTTCGTGATTCAAGATGCCTCCCTGATGACTTTTGGCCCCCCGCACGATGATCCCATCTTTGCCTCTCTTAACGATCCGCAAATAGAGGTCTGGGTCTTTCTGCTGGGCGGGCTTCAAGCTTCGATCCCCTCGGGGATCGGTCATGGTGCCATGAACCATGATGTCATTTTTCTGCACATGAGTGAGGAATTTTTGGAAACGCTCATGATAAGGCGTGCCATACTTCTGGTCTGTCTCGAAGGTCACGCTGTAGAGGGCGTTTAGGGCGTCCCATCCCATGCACCGCTGCGCACACTCCCCGGTTTTCTGGGCGACGAAACGGATGAGCTTTACCTTATCCATTAGATCTTCAATGGTGGTATGAATGGAGACATACCGGTTGACCCGTTCGTTTACCCACGGGGAATGGGTGGTGAAGAGATTTTGATATGCCAAATCATTGGCATAACGAAAGGTCAAGGCGGCTCCATTCGCCGACCCCTTTATCAGAGGGTGATCGATCACCTTTTCTTTCACGCTTTCCCCCAGGATGAAAACCTTTGGTTTCTGTTGGCGAATGCTTTCCCAGTACTCTTTTTCCGTGCGAATGCCCATTCCGCCCTCCTTAAATTTTTCTAAGATTCGCTGAGTGCTTTCGTCGTCTGGCGAATGATTGGCTCAACGGGAAGAAGGACATCTTTCACCGGGGCCCCTCTCGCGGAGAGCCCGGCGCAAGATCTTGCCCGTTGGGCCCTTGGGCAGGGCCTCCAAAAATTCCACAGCCCTCAGTTTTTTGTAAGCGGCCAGCCTTTCCTTGACGTAGTCCATGATTTCTTGCTCACTGGCGGTTTCTCCTGGCTTGAGGACAATGTAAGCCTTGGGAATTTCTCCGAGCCTCTCATCGGGAACGGCAATCACTGATGCTTCCAAAACTTTAGGGTGCTCGTAGAGTAGATTCTCTATTTCGATGGGGTAGATGTTGTACCCCCCGCAAATAATCATGTCCTTCTTGCGGTCAAAGATATAAACGTATCCTTCCCCATCGATCATGCCGATGTCCCCGGTGTGTAGCCATCCGTCCCGGATGGCCTCGGCCGTCCCCTCCGGATTCTTCCAGTAGCCTTTCATTACGCAATGACCGCGGGCGCAAATCTCCCCGTGTTGATTTGGGGGAAGGGTACGATCTTCATCGTCCACGATTTTCACTTCCAAATGCGGCAGAGGATAGCCAACGCTCTCGAATTTTCTCGGCTTATCCAGACGATCCACCGTGATAACCGGCGAACTCTCCACCTGGCCATACGCCTGGATAGTCTTACAATTGAACTTTTCTTCAAATCTCTTCCGCAAATCCAAGGGCGTCATGGCTCCCGTTGTAATACAGACTTCCAGGGAGCGCAGGTCATATTGGGGCTCATCAGGAAGGTTCAGGAGCATGGCGTAGACGGTAGGCACGGCAAAGGTATAATTGACCCTATGCTTGGCGATAATCATCGCCGCTTGCTCGAGCACAAATCGCTCCATCACGTGCATCGTGGCGCCCCGGCCAAAAAGCACGAATTGGCCTGCGGCGAGAGAGAGCAGGTGGGATAGGGGAAGCAGACAAATCCCCACCCAGTTCTCGTTCGCCCCCAAGCCCTCGGCGTAATACTCGGCATTTAAATAAAGATTCCGATGGGTCAACATGGCCCCTTTGGGGTTTCCCGTGGTGCCAGAGGTATAAAGGATCGTAGCCGTATCATCCAGGCTCAAATCGACGCCAAAGAATTGATCGGAAAAATTTCTGACGAATTTGTTAAAGGAAAGTGCCTCTCTTTCGTCCTCCAGTCCCACGGCGATCACTTTCTCCAGAGCGGGTAATTTATCCTGTACCTGCCTCAGGGTTTCCAAACATGAATCTACCGTGATGAGAACCTTCGCCTCCGAATTGGACAGGAGATACTCAATCTCTCTGGCTTTGAAGAGAATGTTCATGGGAACGACCACAGCCCCGACCTTCAGGATGCCATAAAATGAGGTGATGAATTCGAGACAATTGGGTAGCCACATGGAAACCCGGTCCCCCTTCTGCACTCCCAGAGACCTTAAGGCATTGGCCACCTTATTCGCTTTGGCATTCAAGAAAGCATAGGAATATCCTTTCTCCCCGAAAACGACCGCGGTCTTATCCGGCCTGCGGAAAGCTTGATACTCCAATGATGTCCAGGCTAAATTCACCAGATCACCCCCTGACGAATGGATTGTGTTGATTATATGGAAAGATTTGGACGAAACTCAACCCCACTTATTTGAAGTCCTTTAAGCCCTGCAAGAGGGACCTGGCCATGACCAATCTCTGGATCGTGGGCGTTCCTTCCTCCAGGACATTGAGCCTCGCGTCTCGATAGAGCCTCTCGATCGGGTATTGCTGCGTATATCCGATACCCCCAAAGACCAAAAGGGCTTTATCCGTCACCCGGCACACCACTTCTGAACCGAATAGTTTACATGCCGAAGACTCAAAAGCAATACGGTTGCCCTCATCATATTTCCGTGCCGCATCGTAGATCATGGTGCGCAGAGCATAGATATCCATGGCCATATCGGCTAGGTATCCCTGAACCGCCTGGCGCTCCGCAATGGGCTTGCCGAAGGTCACTCTCTTCTTGGCATACCGCTGGGCGAGCTCGAGGCATCTCTCGGAAGTACCCAGCGAAGTGGCAGCGATGAATAGCCGGCTCACCTCGAGGCCACCCAGAGATTGGTCTATACCTCTCCCTTCCTCCCCTAAGATGTTTGTTACGGGCACCCGGCAGTCCTTGAACGTTAGTCGGCCATGGAAACTTCCCCAGCAGCCCATGCAATGAGGCATATCCTCGATGGTGAAACCTGGTGTTTCCCGTTCCACGAGGAGCGTGCTGATTCCCTTAGCGCCCAAATCTCTATTGGTATAGCAAAAGATCATAAAGAGCTGGGTGAAGTCCGCGTTGGTAATCAAATGTTTTTTCCCGTTCAGGACAAAGGTATCTCCATCCTTTACGGCAGTGGTTTTAATGTCTGTGCCCGTCCCGGCGTCGGGCTCGGTCAAACCGAAGGCCACTGAAAGGTTCCCCGTGGCGATGCGGGGAAGATAGGCCCTTTTTTGTTCCGGCCGGCCAGTGGTCATGCATTTGGCCGCCATATTATGAACGTGGAGGATGACCCGGATACCCCCAGGGATTTTGGCCAGCTCGGCCAGAATGGGAAGGTATTGCGTTACGGACAATCCCACCCCCCCGTATTCTGCCGGTACCATCAACCCGAAGAGCTTATGTTCTCTGAATTTGGGGAAAAGCTCCTCTTTGGGAATTTTGCCCGTTCTGGAAATCTGCTCCTCCAACGGATCCAGTTCCCTCCAGATAAAATCAAAGATCGATTTTTTCAGCTTTTCGTATTCCCCTGGCTCTACGGCCATCTTTCCTCCTCCTTTCTGGAATTCGTTGCTTCCTCCTTTCCTCTGGGTCTCACAGGCAGTGCTGGCCCACAGGACAGACGGAGATGCACCGATCGCAGGCTGGAACCATGCCGCAGACTAAGGCTTGATACAGAACCCTGGACTCGGCGCTATAGAGAAGTTTCTTCTTCTCCTCCAAATTTTCCGCCCCCAGGATTTTAGAGATATGCTTCAACAACCCGCTTAGATTCTGAGCATGGACTCCTTCTTCGAGACATTTCTTTTTATCAGTCCCTTCCAGGGAAAGAGCGCCCGCAGGACAGGCCGGCAGGCATTTGCCGCAGTCCTTTCCTAAACACGGATCTTTACGAGGGAGGGGAGAAGGTAGCAGCAGAGCACTGGTGATGACTGTCCCCAGCCAGACTCGGGGGCCGAAAGCTTCCGTGATCAGTAATTGATTCATTCCAATTCTGCCCAAACCGGCGGCCTGGGCAGCATGGCGGTGGGAGAAAGCCCCGAAGAGACCCTTTTTTTCGATCATGTCCAGCGGGATGGTTCCCGGAATCATCACGCTCCTATGGCCCTTTTCCTCCAGAAATCTGGCCAATTCGTAGGATATTTCATTTGTTTTGTTTCGTAATAAGGCATAGGAAAGCTGATAGACATGAAAGACCGGGGTGGAGAATGTTCCTTCCAGAGCGTTGAGCGCGATGGAAATGACCGACCTGGCACCGGGCAGAATATCCTGAGGTTTGTGGCCTTCCGGGGCCCTGGCGAATCTTTCAATCGGGGACACCCCGATTCGATCGACCCCCCGTGCTTTGGCAAATTTTTTCAGGCTTTCTGTCAGCCCGGAATCAGAAACTCTCCTGCTCTTCATGGCTCTCTTCCTCAATTCCCTTCCCGGAAATCAACATGGAATGGTCGATTCTAGGTTATCTATCCCTCGTTTATGAGGTGGAGGCGCCAGCAGCGGTCATCCGTTTCTGGATAGTCTTCTCGGCAGTGGGATCCCCGGCTCTCGGTGCGCCTCAGCGCACCGTGCAGGACCAACCGGGAGGTCGTGATCAGGTTGAGCACTTCCATCGCCTGCAGGACATCCTTGGGATTTTGACAACTCATCGAGACCTGGGCCTGCTCCGCAAGCGATTCGACTTCGCTGCGGGCTTGCTCGAGTTGCTCGCCCTTACGGATGATACCGACTTTGGCGAACATAATCTCGGCCAATCGTTTCTTGAATTCTTGGGGAGATCTGGGGGAATTAGGGTTTGCCTCCCGCCAAAGAAGAATCTGTTTTTCTCTTTTTCGGATCATGCCCTTCGCGAAGGGGTAGGCTCCGCTCCTCTTGGCATATTGGCTGGCTTCACGGCCAGCCAGCTCCCCGAAGACTACGCATTCGGAGAGGGCGTTGCCACCCATCCGGTTGGCACCATGGAGCCCTCCGGTCACCTCCCCGGCTGCAAATAGCCCGCGAAGGTTGGTGTGGCTGGTCTCATCAATGGCGACCCCACCCATAAAATGATGGCACACGGGCGCAATCTTAAGGGGCCGTTGTAAGCCTCGATATTTCTCCTGAAGAATCTTCTTATAATGGCGCAGTTGCCGGTTTTGGTCCCACTCTTTTTCCGGGACCCGGGTGAGATCGATTTCCAGGTAAGTTCCGAATCCTCGACCGGCCAAGATCTCGCGGAACATGGCCTGGCAGAGGGCATCGCGGGCTTTCACCGCCGCTGGACGTTCTCCAATTCGATATTTGGCCAGTATATCCTCGCCTTTGGCATTCCGGATGGGGGCGCTGTCACCTAAGAAGGGTGGAACAACACACCGGAAGCTGTCCCCTTCGATCAAGCCTAAGGGATAGAATTGGACAAATTCCATGTCCCGTATCACGGCGCCGGCCCTGGCGGCAAGCGCAAACCCATCCCCCGTGGTCCGCGGAGAGTTGTCGTGTAAAGGATACAGGGCACCTGCTCCGCCCGTGGCCAGGATTGTAGCCCTGGCAGGGATGATGAGAAGGGTGTCTTTGCTAAAATCATAGGCCAGCACTCCGCAGATAGTATCATTGACCTTGAGGAGATCGAGAGCCACGGTGTGATGGAAGGAGGAAATCCCCCAGTTCTCCGCCGCTTTTTGCAAAGGGGATATCATTTTCAGGCCATAGAAGGGGGCATCTCCTAAAACATAAAAATAGGGATCTTCGTAAAGGAGGGGAACGCCAAAATCCTCCAGGCTCCGCACTCGGTCAAAAGCCTGATCGACCAGAATTCTCAACAAGTTCTGGTCATTGAGAAATTTTCCAGCGGTCACAGTTTGGCTGAAGTGTTCCTCCCTGGAAGCAGCTGTGTTGGCCGCTCGGAAGGCCCCGAAACTCACGGAGGTACAGGAGGACTTTCCGGAGGAAGTCTTATCTAAGAGCAAAACCTCTGCCCCAGCGCGTCGGGCCTCGAGAGCGGCTACTAATCCTGCTCCCCCACCCCCAACTACCAGCACTTCGGCGGCCAGTGTCTCAGTCCTCATAGCCTCGCCCCAGAAGGACTAAAATTTTGCCTTGACAAGATTTCCCATATTGATTATAAGCAAATCTAACGTTCGTTAGATTTTCAATTCATACCTTCATCCAATCGAACTGTCAAGGAAAAATTGGGAGAGAAAAGCGTGGCCATGCTGCCGAGAGTTGCGCGTCTAAGGGAAGCTGAGCTTTACCGGGCTGCGGCCGCGCTGTTCAATAAGCAGGGTTACGCTTCCACTTCCATGAGGCAGATTTGCCGGGCCATGGGGATCCGGGAGAGCAGTCTCTACCATTATATTCGGAGCAAAGAAGACCTCCTCTACCATATCTGCGAGCGCAGCATGTTCTTGAGTTTAGAAGCCATCGAGCCCATCGTGAAATTGTCCTCCAGGTCCAAACTCAAGCTGAAAAGAATGATTGAGACCCACATCACCACCATCGCTGAGAATTCCAACGAACATTCCACCATGCTTAAAGAGCTGAGGGCCCTGAGTCCAAGAAATCAGCGGAGGATTATTAGACTCCGAGATCGTTACGAAGCTCTATTCCGCAAGGTGATCGCCGACTGTGTTCAAGAAAAAGTCTTGCGGGACACGGATGTTAAAATTGCCACGTTAGCTCTCTTGGGGATGATGAATTGGCTCATCCATTGGTACTCCCCGACGGGGCCAATGAAGAGCGAAGAGATCGCCCGAATTTTTTCCGGCCTCTTCCTGAAAAGAGCCGGTCGGTAGGATTCAACACCACGCCAAGTCCGATTGGAACGACGGGATCCTCCTAGCCAAGCAGGAAAGAAACCCGGAATTCTGCCGGAGGAAAAGGAGAAGCGCATGCCTGGGACGGACTATCCGAGTGCCGAAGAGATTCACAGGCAATTCCATTGGGAGGAGTTCTCCAGACGGCATCTGGACTGGGATCCCAGGGAACGGTTGAATATCGCCCATGAAGTCGTCGATCGTCATGCCCAAGATCCCAAAAAGGTGGCCCTTTTCTGTATCTCCCGGGAAGGGAAAGAAGAGAAGTACACCTACCGGGAGCTGAAGAATCTGACTTCCCAATTTGCCAATGTCCTGAGGGATCTGGGAGTTAAGAAAGGGGATGTCGTTGCTCGTTTACTTCCCAGAATTCCGGAGGTCTACATTACCTTATTCGGTACCTTGAAGGCGGGGGCCATTGATCTGCCCTTGTATACTGCTTTCGGGCCGGAGGCCATCGAATACCGGGTGCAAGACAGTGGGGCGAAGCTGCTGGTCACTGACGCGGAAAATCGGGATAAATGGGTGGGTACTAACGAGAGCTTGAAGAAGGTAAAGGTTCTGGTCACCTCCAGGGATCGTAGTTCGGGGATGCGCAGCGGAGATTTGAGTTTTTGGTCGGAGATGGAAAAGGCTTCCAGGGAATTTGCCACGGTCGAGACGTCGGCCGAGGACATCGCCATCCTGCAATATACTTCGGGGACGACAGGTCTCCCCAAGGGAACAGCCATTCCTCACCGGGGGATGATCACGGTACTTCCTTATCCCAAGTACATGCTGGACGTGCGAGACGATGACATGTTCTGGGGTTACGCGGACCCGGCTTGGGTTTACGGCTCGCTTACTGTAGGGGCCACCCTCCTATGCCTCGGCCATTCCCTTCTGGTGGATGAAGGCCGGTTGGAAGCCCAGCGCTGGTATGAGATCCTGGAGAGATGGGAGGTGACCAATTTTTCCGCCGCGCCGACGACCTACCGTACGATCCTGGCTGCTGGCGAAGGCCTACCCAAGCGCTATAAGCTAAGAATCAAACGCTTCACCAGCGGAGGAGAGTTTCTCAACCCGGAGGCGATGCTTTGGTTTGAAAGACACCTGGGAGTCCCGATCGCTGACCAATATGGAATCACGGAAGTGGGTATGCTTCTGGGGAACTATCCTGGCATGAGGCTGAAGCCGGGTTCCATGGGCAAACCCTTTCCAGGCTTTGAGATCGCCATCCTGGATGAGGAAGGAAAGGAGGTCGCCCCCCATCAGGCCGGCTTGCTTGCGGCCAGGAAGAGTCCCTACTTTCTGAGCGCGACTTACTGGAAGCAGCCGGAAAAATGGAAAGAATGCTTCATCAAAGATCAGTGGTTCAATACCGGTGATACGGCGGCTAAGGATGAGGAAGGATATTTTTATTTCAAAGGCAGATCCGATGATCTCATGTCCCTCTCGGGCTATCGGGTTGGCCCAGCAGAGGTAGAGGCCTCATTGATGGAGCACCCAGACGTAGCCGAGGCAGCTGTGGTCGGCAAACCCGACCCTGTCCGGGGAGAGATCATCAAGGCCTTTATCGTACTGAAAGCAGGGGTCAAGCCTGCGGACAGTTTAGCTCGGGAAATCCAGGAGAGCGTAAAGCAAAGATTGTCCAAGCATTCTTTCCCCCGGGAGATCGAGTTTCTATCCGAATTGCCCAAGACGGCCAGTGGAAAGATCATGAGAAGGGAATTGCGCCAAAGGCCCTAGGAGCATTCCTAACCATAAAGTCTAAGAGGAAAAGGAAACGAGATGGCCTTGTTGAGAACCGTTGGATTGACCAAGGACTTCGGGGCCCTGCGGGTGTTGGATCATATCGATTTGGAAGTACAGGAAGGAACTTTGCACTCTGTGGTGGGCCCAAATGGCGCGGGAAAGACGACCCTATTTAATCTGATCTCCGGCTTTCTTCGGCCTACAGAAGGCAAAGTGGAGTTCAAGAATCGCGAGATCACTCACCTGCCCCCTCACCAGATGGCCCACCTGGGGATCCGGCGGTCTTTCCAGGTTATCACCCTTTTCCCGGAATTGACGGTCCTGGAAAACGTCAGGCTGGCCATTCAGGCGCGGAGGAAGGAAAGATTCAGTTTATTCAAAAAGGCCTCCAACCTGGAAGAGTGCCTGGCTCAATCTTATGAGATCCTAAGAAGGCTGGAGTTGGCTGAAAAAGCTGATCATCGGGCCAGCGAGCTTTCCCATGGAGAGCAGCGCCTCCTGGACATCGGGATGGCTATGGCCGGCGATGGAATTCTTCTGCTGCTGGATGAACCCACCAGCGGGCTGGCCCACGATGAAATCCCGGCGATGAGCGCGGCGATCAAAAGGCTCACGCCCAAACACACAGTTGTCCTCATTGAGCATCGGGTGGATATGGTTCTGTCCATGTCAGATACCATTACGGTGATCGACTTTGGTAAGGTGATTGCCCAAGGCTCTCCGCAGGTGATTCAGAATAGTGAAGAGGTCAGTAGAGCCTATTTGGGGGTGCGGTGATGCTGGCGCTGGATCAAGTGCAGGCCTATTACGGGAAGAGTCATGTTCTTCACGGGGTAAGCCTCAAGATAGATCCGGGAGAGCTCATTACTCTATTGGGCCGAAATGGGGCTGGCAAGACGACCACTTTGAAGAGCATCATGGGGCTGGTGTCCGTACCTTCGGGGTCCATCCATTATAAAGGGGAGAACATTTTGGGAAAGGAAGCGCACGAAATCTTCAGACGCGGGATTGGCTATGTACCCCAGGGGCGTCGGATTTTCACCAGTCTCAGCGTGGTGGAGAACCTGAGACTGCCGGCCCTTCGTCAGGATGAAGGAAAGATGGAATGGGTATTGGATATTTTCCCTGCCCTCAGAAGGAGACTGAATAACCGGGGCAATGAATTGAGCGGGGGCGAGCAGCAAATGCTGGCCATCGCCAGAGTTTTGGTCAGCGGTTGCGAGCTGATCCTGTTGGATGAACCCTCCGAGGGATTAGCACCCCTCCTGGTAGGGACCATCATGGATACGATCCAGGAGTTAAAGAAATCCGGGCTCACCATGTTATTGGTAGAAGCCAACCTGACCATGGCCTGCAATTTGGGGGATCGCCATTACGTGATGGCCCATGGTCTGGTCGCCTGTGAGGCCAATACCCAACAAATACTGGGAGATACTGAACTGCAAAAGAAATACTTCAAATTGTGACGGAGGGCTTCAATCGTTCGCCAGCGTGGAGGAAAGGGGGTGAATCAAGGGAGTCATGCCAGGGGTGAAAGCTCGTCAGAGGAGGGT
>CAYQWO010000088.1:8060-10773 GCA_964421095.1 uncultured Syntrophaceae bacterium | reverse complement strand
GAGCCCAAGAAGTGTGATACTCGCCTCCTATCATGCGCCTCACATTTTCAACCGACCCGCCTGAAGCAGCAGCAGTAAACGAGTATTTATCTTTAAGCTGTTCGTTGAGAATCTGGACACCAGCACCCACCCCAATTCTCCAAGGCCCTCCCATGGGTCCACTGCCAAAGACATAATTCTTCACTTCAGCAGCTGAGGCCATGCTAGCCATCATTAGGCTGAGTAACAGGATCCCTACAAAACCGAAGATCATGATTTTTGTTTTCATAAGCTCCTCCTTTCGGGATTAAAAATATTGTTAAAACTTAACCGCAGAGAACTCAGAGAAGAATCTCATAACTAAAAACAAAATCATCTCAACCCTCTCTGTGTGCTTTCCTGTAATCATTGTGTAAGCTAAAACGTTAGACGGTTTTCGCTTAACGAGGGCACAGAGTAAAGAAGCTAAAAGGAGGTTATAGCCTTTATTTATCCTAATCTTCCTCTGTGTCCTCTGTGGTTTCATATATGGATTAAGACCCACTCCGTCCTACCGCTTATTTGATCGAGTTCTTTGGATCGATTTGGAAGGCTAATTTTTTTGCTTTAGCCAATGATATTTTCTGGATAACAATGACCATAATGAATAAAGATATTCCTATGATATCAGTGATGAACCCCTCATGTAAAAGCCCTAAGGCGGCAGCCAAGAGACATATCCTTTCAAACGCCGATGTTTCTTGAAATAGATACCCCTCCAAAGCTGGTCCCCAAGCCACTAAAGCTATAATGCACTTGAATACGGTATAAAGGAAGTTGAAATTCCATCCCACATTGAGGATTGATGTGTAGATAAAAAGGAAAGGCATGAGATAGATCCAGGAAGCAAGTTTTGTAGCTGTCCATCCCGTTTTCCAAGGATCGGATTTGGCAATAGCCGCAGCAGCCCATGCAGATAAGGCTACGGGTGGGGTGACATTGGACTGCACAGCAACCCAAAAGACAAGGAGGTGAGCGGTGAGAGCAGGGACTCCCATCCTCACAAGCGATGGGACTCCTAAGATGACGAGAACGACATAAGAAGGAGTCGTGGGCATACCCATCCCAACAAAAATACCAGCAATGATGATGAGTAAAATAACGAGGAAAAGGTGACCTCCAGACAGATAGATGACGAACTGTTGAAAATAGTTTGCCAATCCCGTAAGGCTGGTCACCCCGATCACAATCCCTATGACACCCACGGTGGCCCCGACAGAAAGGGAGGAACGGGCCCCGGAGACTAACGCCTCGCAGACCTTCTTGGGGCCCATCCGCGTGTCCTTTCTAAGCCAACTCAAAACGATGGTAGCACAGATGGAGTAAAAGGCGGCAATGAATGGGGTGAACTCCAGGGCCAAAAGGGTAATAAGAATGGGGATAGGAAGCAAGAGGTGGATCTTTTTCATCAATTCTCTGATCTTTGGGAGTTCTGAAGCAGGCATTCCCCGAAGTCCTCGCTTCACTGCTTCGAGGTAAATGATCACCCCGACCGAGGCAAAATATAGACAGGCCGGGATGGCCGCAACCTTAATCACTTCTATGTAGGGCGTTCCCGAAATCTCGGCCAGCAGAAAGGCGGCGGCTCCCATGACCGGTGGCATATATTGGCCACCTGTCGAGGTGGCCGCCTCCACGGCCCCGGCAAAATGAGGAGGATAACCCATGCGTTTCATCAAAGGAATGGTAAAAACTCCGTCCACCATGACATTGGCCACAGAACTTCCAGAGACCGTCCCGAAGAGGGCGCTGGTGATAACAGAGGCAAGCCCCGGCCCTCCGGTGCGCTTTCCAGTGATGGCATAAGCCAAATCCACGAACACCTTTCCGGATCCAGAGACTTCCATGAAGGATCCAAAGATAACAAAGATAAGGATATAAGAGGCAAAGATGTTGGCGATCATACCCAGAATGCCGTCGCTCGTGAGAAAGAGATATTCGGCAATGCGTGAGAAGGTGAAGCCGGAATGGGCCAAACCCAGGGGGAAATAGGCACCGAAATAAGCGTAAATAAGGAGGGCAATCCCTATAACAGGGATAACCGTTCCCACAGCTCTCCTGGCTAATTCTAAAGACATAATAATAAGGAACCATCCAAAAATCACATCTCTTAAGGCGATCCCCCCTCCAATGCGATCGGCAAGGGTAGGGTATTCAATAATGTAGTATACGATCACAATGATCAATCCGATAATGAATAGGCCGTCAAAGAGACTGATCCTGTGATTCGGGGATTTTTTCCCCGCTTTATAAAGCATAAGGCTGAGCACAAAAGTTCCCAGAACATAAAGTCCGATATGACTCTCCTGGGAGATTAAACCAAAGAAGGTAGTGTAAAGGAAGAAAAGGCTGAAGGAGGCGGCAATGACCTTGGAGAAAACATCGTATATCCCTTCCAGCCTGCGGGTTGCGGCCATACCCTCACTGGACAGGCCTTGTTCCCGCAAAAGACGAGTTATTCTCCCGAAAATCCCCATGGGTAACCCCTAAATAACAGTCAGAATCCGTGTTCAACGTTCAAGAATTCATTCCGTAACGGGCGAAACATCTCCCTCCAAACTCTATCAGGTTGCGGAAAACTCCCGAAGATCGTCACTCTCGCGAAACCTGTCCCTGCAGGCTTTAAGCAGGGAGCAGGAGTCCATCCCGCCGAAGGCGGGACTGCTTCCGCAGGAATGACTTTTTGAGGCTGGAG
>CAYQWO010000088.1:0-8050 GCA_964421095.1 uncultured Syntrophaceae bacterium | reverse complement strand
GGGAATGGGGGGATTTGCGGGGAATTCATCCCTATCGCAACATGTCCCGTTTGGTTCCGGGTCGGTGCTTTCGCAAAAGGGGCGGGGGATCTTCTCCTTTGATTCAAATGGGCTAAGAGATACATCCCCCGCCTCAGGAATTATTTAATCATGTGCCTGAAGGTACAAATATCCGCCAGCTCTCTGATGTCCGGCTCATTCTCCAAGTTCAGAATGATATCCTTGGTGCGCTCGATATGCTTCTCCGACAGGATCCCCTTCAAGTACTTACGGTAGATATCCACCACCTGGTCCATGGTCAACGGATACTTCGGCCCCCCGTAAGGCTGGTCCATGGCCCCGGTCAGAACCTTCCCGTTCTTCAATTTCAGGTCAATCCGCCCTTCTCCGGAGAAATAACGCTGCGGGTATTCAGGGTGGTATACCACCCTGATCTTTTTGCGGGCCTCGGCGATTTTGGGATCTTTCACCGACTCTTCCGTGCAGGTTTCCAACCCGCATTCCCCGTGGATCATCTGGTAGGCCAGGATATGCTGGGTGCTGAAGCGGCTGTCCTCGGCGCTCTTGGGCTCGGCCCGGTCCACCACGTTCCTCAGGGGGTCAAAATGCAGCACCACCTCCCCCACATCCGCGTACTTCACCCCGTTCTTTTTCATCAGATCGGCCAGCACATCCACGAAGTTGTGGGTGAAGAAGCAAAACCCCCATTTTTTGATCCAGGTGTTATTCGTGTAGAAGGGGGCTTTCCCCAATCCCTCGGTCATCTTGCTGAATTCAATATTTTTGTCACCGCCGGTAAGCATATCCAGGCATTTTTCGATCACCGGATTGCTGGTCATCCCGTCTTTGGCCAGTATGGCGTTCACCACCCCGTTGCGGCAGACCGTGGCCGACTCCCAAAAATGGGCATCCGTTCCCCAGGTGTGCATGTATCCCAACCCCTGGACCATGGCTAGCCCGATGGCCGCTTTCGTCTCCTCCTCCGTCAATTCCAGAGCCCGGGCACAACTCGCCGTCGCCCCGTAGATCCCGATAAATGGCAGATTGCAGATGCCGATTCCATCCGTCCCCACCGAGGCCCACATGGCAATCCGGTTCTGCATCTCCTGCCCCACGTACAAGGCCACGATCATCTCTTTGCCTGATAATTTCCATTTTTCCGCAGCCGTCAGTAATGCCGGCCATGTGGTCACATCGCTGATGCCGCCGCCCGGGAACTGGTCATCTTCCATTTCCGAAGCATGCCCGAAAAAACCGTTCACCAGAGCCGCATTGGCCACGTCCGCCCGAAAGCCGCAGCCGTAAACTCCGCACTCCGGCTTTCCAGAATTCTCCATCACGTACCGGATCACTTTCTTGCAAGTCGGCGCCGCCGACCCAACCAGCATTCCCATAACCTGCTTCAGGGTCAGCTTCTTCACATGCTCGATCACGCTCTGGTCTATGTCCCTATACTCGGTGTGCGTCACAAATTTGGCAAACTTTTCGGCAACCTCCATATTCTCCTCCTTCAGATTTTCTTTGTGTTGTCAAAAGTTATCTCCCCCTCAAGGGGGAGGATTCTCCTTTCTTTTCGATAGGTTCCAGAAAGGTATTTCTTATTTCCTATCGCCTCTGGCCGATCGCCCATAGTCCATTGTTTATTGCCTTTTTCTTACTTGCACCCCCAGAAGGCGTTCCCATACTTTGATCATTGCTCCCTTGTTCTCGCTCCCGAGCCCTTGGTCTAAGGCCATCTGGTAGGTAACCATGGTCGCAGCTGTAACGGGCAGGGGAATCCGGTAGGTGCTGCTGATCTCGGCCGCGTGAACCATATCTTTGTAGGCTCCAGCCAGAGGATAGCCGGGTCCAAAGTTGCCTTCCAGGATGAGAGGGCCGAAATTATCAATCGCAAAACATTGACCCGTGCCAGTCCGCATCACTTCGCAGGTCTGCTCCGGGTCGAGACCCATCTTCACAGCCATCGGCAGAAGCTCCGCGATGGCCGCGCAATGAATATCGAATAAGACCTGATTGATCAGCTTCATCATCTGCCCATTGCCTGAAGGGCCAGCATAGATGATCTTGTTGCCCATGGCTTCGAGAGCGGGTCGCACCTGCTCAAAAATGGCTTTCTCCCCTCCCACCATGATGGTCAGGGTTCCAGCCTTAGCCCGGGCTTCCATTCCCGATAGGGGGGCGTCTAAGAAAGGGACCCTCCTGCCTTTCAACATTTCGGCAAATTTTCGCGTGGCCATGGGATGGATCGTTCCGCAATCGATGACTACCTGGCCAGATTGCAGAACATCCGCGATCCCATCCCTTCCGAAAAGGACAGATTCTACGTTCTCTGTGTCTGGAAGGCAGAAGATGATCCAGGTCGATTCCCGGGCCAAATCTTTCAGCGAGGGAAGGGCTTTGCCGCCCTGGGCGGTCATTTGCTCTACCACCTCTTTTCTGCGGGCGAAGAATTTCAACGGGAACCCGGCTTTGATAAGGTTGATGGCCATCCATTTGCCCATCGTTCCCAGACCAACAAATCCCACCTCAGGTTTCATAGTCATACCCTCCACTCCACAGGGGAAATCTTTCTTCAGCCTAAGCTGGCTTGGATGGGCAATTCTTCATCGTTTCCCAAAAGGCCTAGCGAATTTCAAAGCAGGCGATCGCGGTTCCGAAGCGAATGGGGGTCAAGGTTCGTCAACCCATACCTTTTGGCCGCTTCCATCGCTTCCAGGAATTCTTCCCGGGTTATACGGCGGGCAATCTCCGGATACTCGAAGGCCTTGTACTCCGGGTGGTATTGGGCCATGATGTTGACATAAGTGGACTTGGTCAATTTTTCGGCAACCCATTTAACAAATTTTTCTGTCCCGGCTACCCGATTGGGCATCACCAAATGACGGATGATTAATCCCCTCAAGGCAATCCCCCGACGATCGATGAGGAGTTCTCCCACCTGGCGGTGCATTTCGATAATGGCTTTCTGGGTGACTTCTGGATAGTCCTGCGCCCCGGAAGAGTATTTGGCCGCCAGATCGCCGTCCATATATTTGAGGTCGGGCATGTAAATGTCCACGATGCCATCCAATATTTTCAGGATCTCCATCCTCTCGTAGCCGCTGGTGTTATAAACCAGGGGAAGCCGTAAACCGTTCTGGGAGGCAATCTGAGTGGCTTTGAGGATGTTGGGCATTACATGGGTGGGAGTGACCAGGTTAATGTTATGACAGCCATGCTTCTGCAACTTGAGCATCATCTGGGCCACTTGTTCATCGCTCACCTCCTGCCCTCGCCCTTCCTGACTGATCTGCCAGTTTTGACAGAAGACACAGCGCAGGTTACAGTTTGAAAAGAAGATGGTCCCCGAGCCGCCCCGGCCCACCAGGGATTCCTCTTCACCGTAGTGCGGATGGGCGCTGTAGACCATCGCTTTGTACCGACCCTGGCAGAATCCTCTTTCACCTTTCTTCCGGTTCACCCCACATCTTCGGGGGCAGAGTTCGCAGCTTTCGAAGATCGCGTAGGCCATCTCCACCCGTTTCCCCAGAATGCCGGCTTTCTCCAACTTTTCATACGCCGGAATCCAGCCTTTCGTCTCTTCGGCTTTGGTCTTCTCTTGTATTTTGGGGTTTTTCTGCAGGGGGTGCGCCGGAACCGCAAGGAGGAAAAAAGAAGTTCCCAGAAATAGACTTCTCTTCAGAAAATCTCTTCTCGAGGCTTCCGTTGGCTCCACCTCCCTTCCCGCCCTCTTCCCCTATTTTTTCTCTTCCTCGGCCTCGAACTCTTTCATTCGTTTCGCCAGTTCCCGCAGTTTCTGGTCTAGGATATAATTGACCGTTCCCGAAGGGTAGGTCCCATCCATTCCTTTCTCTCCAGCGGGCACGCCGGTTAAAATTTCAATTCCCTGATCGATGTTCTGGATCGGGTAGATATGAAATTTCCCCGCAGCGACAGATTCCACTACATCCTTACGCAGCATAAGGTCGCCGACGTTCTGGTGCGGGATGATCACCCCCTGCTTGCCGGTCAACCCCCGATTGCGGCAGACGTCGAAGAAACCCTCGATCTTTTGATTTACCCCGCCAATCGGCTGAATCTCTCCATTCTGGTTGATCGATCCCGTGACGGCCATGTCCTGCCGCAAAGGTAGGCCGGAGATGCTGGACAGGATGGCGTAGACCTCCGTGGATGAAGCGCTGTCCCCGTCTACCCCGGCGTAAGACTGCTCAAAGGCCAGGCTGGCCGTGAGGGTCAAAGGTTTGTCCTGGGCATACTTCCCCCGCAAGTACCCGGCGAGGATGAGCACCCCTTTGTTGTGCGTCCTCCCCGAAAGGTCGGCCTCGCGTTCAATGTTGATGATCCCGGCCTTGCCCATGGAGGTCTTGGCGGTAATGCGCGAGGGTTTGCCGAAGGAATACTCACCCATATCGTACACCGAAAGGCCGTTGACCTGACCCACTTTGGTTCCGTCGGCGTCGATCAGGATGATTCCCTCATCGATCATCTCCTGGATCTTATCCTCGATCATTTTCTTGCGGTAGATCTTCTCGTTGATGGCCCGCTCCACGTGCTTCTCGTAGACCATATCACTGGTATCCTTTTTTGCCCAATAGCTGGCTTCCCGTATGATGTCGGTGATGCGATGAAATTCAGTCGAAAGTTTCTTCTGGCGCCCGGCCAGGCGCACGCCGTACTCGATCACCGCCGCGACCCCGCTACGGTCGAAGGGAAGGAGATTCTCATCATGGCAGATCTTGCGGATGAAAGAAGCGTACTGCAGCTGGGTCTCGTTCTTTCGGTCCATCACCGTGTCAAAGTCCGCCTTGATCTTGAAGATCTTCTTGAAATCTTCATCCACGGCATAAAGCGTTTCGTAAAGGTAGGCATCCCCGATCATGACGACCTTCACTTTTACTTCGATGGGCTCTGGCTTTAAGGCGGAACTCGCAAACAGATAAAAGGGGTCAAAAGATTGCATCTCCATGGAGCGGTTCCGCAGGGTGCGTTTCAAGGCAATCCAGACCCCGGGTTCGATGAACACATCGATGGCATTCAGGACGAGATACCCACCATTGGCTCGCAGGAAAGAGCCGCTTTTGATTTTCGTGAAATCGGTCTTCCCAATCCCGCCCATTCCCCAGCTGCGCTCGATTGTTCCGAAGAGGTTGCGGTACGTGGGAGAAGTCTCTATGATCACCGGCGCCCCTTTGGTCCCGGAGTTATCGACCAGGACGTTTACTTGAAACTCAGTGAATGTATCCGCTGGGGTGGGCAGCGTTAGGCCCGGGATGGGCAGCTGCGGCGTCTCCGGCTTGGGCTGAAACCGGCTGGGATTCTCCAGGATGCTATCCCTCACCTCATCGAGATAAGTGGTGATCCTGGGCTGTTTGTACTTCTCCCGGATGTCTCCGATCCGCCCTTCCACCAGGTGGGAGATGGCCGATTTGTCCAGTGCGGCCAGCTCATCCTGGATGGTTTTTTCCACTCTCCGGGTCTCTTTGAGAACCTGCTCCAATTCTCCGCTCAACTCGCTGTATCTGGATTTCAGTTTCTCGAAGCTTTCCTTGGGGAATTGCCCCTGGTCTGTCAGGTTTTCCAATTGATCAAGGGGCATGGGATTTCCGGCCACCACCGGGACAACATCCGGACGAGTAAAAGGCCCTACCTGGACCTGGACCACGGCAAAGCCTTCCTTTTTAGCCCGGCCTTCGAACTCTTTGACCAACCCCTTCTCCCGCTCCCGGTGCTTCTCCACCAATTCGCGCCTCTGCTTCTGGTACTCTTCGCTCTCGAAGATCAAAGGGATGTTCTTCTTTAGGGATTCGATGAGGTCGTCCATATCCTTCTTGAAGGCCTTGCCCTGGCCGGCCGGGAGGCAGACGCACCGGGGCTGATCAGGGTCTTTGAAGTTATTCACGTAGCAAATGTCATCAGGGATCTTCCCCACCCTGTCGATCTCCTCCAAAAGGCATTTGATCGTCGTATTGCGCCCGGTTCCCACCAGTCCCACCACAAAAATATTGTAGCCCAGGCTCTCCATCTCCAGCCCCAAGCGGATGGCTTGCAACGCTCTTTCCTGGCCAATGATCTGCATGCAGACGGGGACTTCTTTTGTGCTTTCAAAGGGAAGAGACTCAGGGGGGCACCGCCACCTCAATTTCTCCACCGGAACTTCTGGATATTTCCCTTCCTGTCCCATGCCCTACCTCCCCCAAGGTTATTGCTAAGATAGTGTAAATGTCAGGGCGAGAAGAAGAAGCATTTTTATTGACTGTCACCCACACTGACACTTTTCAAATCGAAGAGTAGCAAAAATTCCGGGGCTGGTCAAATGGTAAAATAGAAGTCAGGGAACGGGAGTCAGAAACCAGTAGGGGAAAAGGAGTGGGGCCTGCACCCCACTCCTGAAAAATCGAATGAGCTATCGGCCCACGGAGGTTAATAGCGAGAAATGCAGGAAATGATTTCCAGCCCTTCGCGCTTGCCTCGCCCTTCCCGCCTTTTCTAAGGGTCAGCTGTAAAGTCGTTCTGCTAACCTGCGCAGCATCGCCGGCCCTTGAACTTCCGTTTCAAAGAGAGGAATGATGGAGCGCACCCCCTCGCCGAAGGTCTGCCAGATTTCCTCCATGTGTTCATCCTGCATCTGCACCCGGTTGCGCACGAATTCCGGGGAATCGGCTTTGACCGTCTCCTTCTGGATCAGGCCATTGACGATCACTCCCCCCACCGGAATTCCAAAATCATGGAACCATTTAATAAAACGGGTGATGACCGCAATGGGCAGGCTTTCGGGCAGGGTTACAAAGAAGAAGGACGTCAACTCTGGATTGGTCAGGAGCACTTTCGCATGGCCCATCCGGTCCTTGAACTGGAGCAGGTAATCCATCAAGGGATCTTTCTCTTCTTTCTTGCTGTAGGAAAGGGCTTTGCGCAGGACCTTCGCCTCTTCCCGACTCTTGAGCATCTTATCAACCCAGAGGGAGTAAACCTTGGACATACCCAGCAGCCGCCGGGCATTGGCAGTGGGCGCCGTGTCAAAGACATAGATTTGGTATTCGTCCTTGAACATCAGGTCCAGCATGTTCTCAAACATGGCCGACTCTTCAAAAGCCGGGTTCATGGTGGCCGACTCGACGAATTCCTCGGCCTTGATGGTAATGTCAGCAAATTTGAGGAACCAGGCGATCTTTTCCCGGATTTCCTGTTTGGACCGCTCGATGGAGTCCTTGGTGTCAATCTCGAAACCCCAGCAGAGCTCTTCATCGCAGATCCGCGCCGCCTTGCCGAAGACGTCCTGATTCAGCAAGTTACTCAGGCTGTGGACGGGGTTGGTCGAAGCCAGGAGCGTCTTCCTTCCCTGCCGGGCGAACCACAGGGCAGAGGCGGCGGCCATGATCGTCTTGCCCACTCCTCCCTTTCCCCCGAAAAAAATGTACTTAAGCTGGGGATGAGCTTTCATATAATTGGGCATGTTCATGGTAATTCCGCTCATGGTTTCCCTCCATTCCCGAACATGGCATTGGCCATCTTTTCGATCATCGTCAAACCGGTGACATCCCGCTCCATTTCCGGAACAGAGGCCAGGATCTCTCGACCGAAGGTCTGGTCGATGAGCTTTAGGTATTTATCTTGCATAACGATCCGGTTGCGCAGATACTCGGGGATTTCCTGGTTCTTCAGCTCTGGGGGAAGGACCCGGTTGATAATATAGCCGCTCAAGGGAACATCGAATTTGGCAAAGAGCTGAGCGGCCTTCTGGGTGTCTTTGATGATCATCTCCTCGGGCACGATGACAAAGAAGAAGGCCGTCTTTTGTTTGTCCGTGAGAATGCTCGAGGACTTGTTGATGCGGTCTTTGATCCACAGCAGCTCATTTAGAATCTTATCCTCTTCAATCTCTTTCTCCCGCTTAACAATGGCCGCAACCTGGTCGTACTCGCGCATCTCTTCCCTCAGGTGGGTGATTTTATCAATCCAGGCATCGTATACCGAAGCCATAGAGAGATAATAAAGAGCGTGTCCCAGCGGGACAAGATCGTAGATGTAGTAGTCATACCCTCCCTTGACG
>CAYQWO010000087.1:9947-10804 GCA_964421095.1 uncultured Syntrophaceae bacterium | reverse complement strand
GCAATTAATGACCACGAAAGGCTTGCTCGAACGATCACTCTCGTAGTGGATCGCCCGAGCCACTAACTCTTTCCCTGTGCCGCTCTCGCCTTTAACGAGCACGGTAGCCTTTGTCCGGGCCACCTGATGAATGAGCTGGATGACTTTATTCATGGCGGGATGGTTCCCCACGATGTTCTGGGGTCCATAGATCGACTTCAACTCCTGCCGCAAGTCCCGATTCTCGTCTCTCAGGCGGAGTAAAGAAAGCGTTTTTTCGATCAACACCTCCATCTGATCCATCTTGATGGGCTTGAGGATATAATCAACCACCCCTTCCTTCATGGCCTGGACCGCACTTTCTACCGTTCCGTAGGCTGTCATGATGATGATGGGCAGGTCGGGGAGAAATTTATGCACCTCCTTCAGCAGAGTCATTCCACTCATTCCGGGCATCTTCAGGTCTGTGATCATGAGGGTGATGTTTTGCGTCCGGGCGATCTTCAGAGCCTCTGGCCCCCCGCCCGAAGTAAGAACCTCATACTTCGGGCTGAGGTTAATCTCAAAGATCCGCTGCATGCGGACTTCATCATCTACAATCAGTATTCGCGGCTTCATACGCACCCAAAACTTTCACCGCAGAGAACGCGGAGAACGCAGAGAAAAATTTTGAAACAGCTAAAATAAAGGAAAATAAAAAAATGTCTTTTCAACTTGGTAAATTGGACCCTATAATTTGGCCGTTACTTCATTTAAATCGTTCCTTATCTCAGCGTTCTCTGCGGTCTCCGCGGTGAACATTTCTTTCTTTATTTCTCGCCGGCGTGAGCCGGGCCCACGGCTCCGAAACACCCCAAAGTACCCTTGGGCAAAGGAAG
>CAYQWO010000087.1:0-9937 GCA_964421095.1 uncultured Syntrophaceae bacterium | reverse complement strand
TCATCATCTACAATCAGTATTCGCGGCTTCATAGGCATCCAAAGCTTTCACCGCAGAGAACGCGGAATCCAAAAAATTATATTGCCACAGAGGTCTCAGAGATCAAAGAGTTATAAATAAAATCGCCTAACCCCTTTAACCAATTTGCTTCCTCTAACTACCATTCATGATGCTCTTTTGATTCTCGTGCTCTTAAGATCAAAACTCTCTGCGGCCTCTGTGTGCTCTGTGGCCAAGAAATTAGCGTCTTTATTTCTCGCCGGCCTGAGCCGGGCCCACGGCTCCGAAACACCCCAAAGTACCCTTGGGCAAAGGAAGCGTCAGAATGAAAGTGGTTCCCCCGTCGTCATTGTTCAGCACCGAGATGGTTCCCCCATGGTTTTTGACGACCGAATGGGCAATGGATAAACCTAACCCAGTGCCCTGCTCTTTGGTGGTGAAAAATGGGTCGAAGACCTTCGATTCTGCCCCAAGGGGAATGCCCACGCCCGTATCACTGACCCGAATGATTACATCATGATTTTCCTTCTGGCTTAAAGAGAGACGCAGAGTTCCTCCCTGGGGCATCGCCTCCAGAGCATTCAGCTCCAGATTCACTAAAGCCTCCCGGATCTGTTCCGGGTCCAAGTACATGGGGACCCTTCCCTCCGGATATTCCTGGATAATTTGAACCTGCCGCTCCAAGGCCGGGAGGGAAAGGAATTCTGCGGTCTTCGCCATAATCTCTTTCAGGTCCACTTCCTGGAAGGCCGGCGGCCTGGGCTTAGCAAAGTCCAGGAAGCTGGCAAGCATCTTATTGATCCGCTCGGACTCCTCCCGGATAAACTGGAGTAACTCCGACCGCACGGGCTCTGGAACGTTTTTCCTTAAAGTCTCCGCCGAGCCGAGGATGATATTCAAGGGGTTGCGGATTCCATGGACAAAGGAAGCCGCCATTTCACCCAGAGCCGCCAGCTTTTCCGATTGCATCATCTGGTGGTCCTTCTTCTTCAGGTCCTGGTAAAGGAGCGCCCGCGATATGGCCATGGCCACAGCTGGCGCCAGGGCTTCCAGGGACTCGATTTCCATGACCGTGAAGTTTTTGTTGTTCTGTTTCCCACCCACCAGCACAAATCCCAGCATCCATTCTCCCCAGCGCAGGGGAAGGACCAGGGAGGAACGAGCGGTGATCATATCCTCAATCTCTGACTTAAGATCACGAATATTCTTGATGTATTCCAGCTCCACAGCCCTTCGGGAATTCTTCAGGTAATCGATGAAGGGGTTCTCTTTGGAAAACGACCTCTCCCCCGGTAGGCCCTTCTGGCTGAGCAGCCGGTAGGAATCCGCTTCTCCGTCGAAAATCCATATTCCTACCTTATCCACAACCAACGCCTGAGAGATGAAATCCACTGCGGCCCGCAGAAGGTTTTGCAGGTCCAAAATCACCAGTAGGGTGCGGGTGAACTCAAAAAACTTGAGGCGGAAAAGATATCGCTCCCGGTAGAAGAAACGGTCGATAAACTCTTCCACCCTCCTTTCCAGCGGTCGCAGGAGGAAGACCAGGACGAGGACGAAGGCGCTTTCTACCAGCAGAGAGGTCGTCTCGAATTTTTTCGCCAGAATATCGCAGACATTCTTGATGAACAGCACGTAGATCACCAGGACCAGCCCGGAAAGAAGGGAGTAGAGGATGGAGCCACGAATGATGAAGTGAATGTCCAGCAAGCGATATTTGACGATGGCCAGGGCAAAGAAGAAGCTGATCAGCAAAGCATAGAGACTGGCCACGAAGAAAAAGGAATAGCCAAATTCAAATAGATAGTTGGCAGCTTGCAGGACCAGCCCGATAAAAAACATAGAGATAATACCCACCAGCAGGTAGAGGATTTGCAGCCGCTGGTGGGTAATCTTCGTCTGCTGGTAAGAAATGATGAAGTTAACAACCCCCCAGCCGAAGCAGCCCAGGCCGGTCAAGCTCAGGATCAGGGCTAAGATGTGGGACTCCAGCGGTCCTTTAAAGGTGAAGATGTAATAGAAGATGGACCCGATCTGCAACACCCGTCCAATGTCTACCTGCAGAAGCAGGACGAAGGGCACCAGAAGGGCAACGGGCCCCCCGTACAGGATGGCGCTGCGCCACCCATCAAAGAAACGGGTCAGCTTCTGGGGAAAGAGGAAGGAAAAATGGAGGAAAAAGACAGGGAAGAGGAAGACCCCGGCAAAGATGATTCTTACCCCCATCAAAGCTATGTCCGGGTCGCTGCTGTTGATCATAATCAGCTCCCCGGCGTTCCAACCCACAAAGGAAAGAATCAACAGGGTAAAGACGCGATTGGCGACGCCCTTGGGGTTATCAAAGAAGACGATCAAGCACAGGGTCAGGTTTATGATTAAGGCTAACGCTGCCGGCAACGCATAGACACTCATTTTACATCACCCAGTCAAAAAGGATGGGGAGGCGGCGAACTTTCTTATTAATTTAGCATAAACCCACAAGGAAAAACAGTTCCCCATGCGCCCTCGCTCCTTATCTCCCTATCCGCTTTTGGCTAGCTCTCGCCCAGATAAGCCTGGCGCACCATCTCATTCATCCGCAGACTTTCCGCCGTATCACTAAGCACCACAGTACCCGTCTGCAGTACATAGCCGCGACTGGCGACTTGCAAGGCCATACGCGCATTTTGCTCCACCAGCAGAATGGTCGTACCCCCAGCGTGAAGTTGCCGAATGGTCTGAAAAATGCCATCCACCAGCACTGGCGCCAAACCCATAGAAGGTTCATCCATTAAGAGAAGGCGCGGGTTAGCCATGAGGGCTCGCCCGGTCGCCAGCATCTGTTGCTCGCCACCGCTGAGGGTACCTGCCACCTGGTTGCGCCGCTCCTTCAACCTGGGAAACAGAGTAAAAACCCGTTCCAAGTTGGCCCTGATCAGCCGTCGATCAGGGCAGGAGAAGGCCCCCATCTCCAGATTCTCCATAACGGTGAGTCGGCCAAAGATGCGCCGCCCTTCAGGAACTTGCACGACTCCTTTGGCCACAATTTCATGGGGAAGGTAAAGGGTGAGGTCTGCACCGTCAAGTCGGATAAATCCCTTCCGTGGCCGCAACAATCCACTAATAGCCTTGAGGGTGGTACTTTTGCCCGCGCCATTGGCTCCAATCAGAGTAACAATCTCCCCTCTTTCCACGGCGAAGGAGACATCCCTGAGAGCATGTATATGCCCATAGTAGGTATGGATGTTTTCCACTTCCAGCAAGGCCATAAAAAACCTAAGTCTAATAGTCTTTTAGCCTCATGTCGTATAGTCTGGTTAGTTCTAATAAAAGTAGGCAACTAGTCGATTCGATTGTACAGCTCTCCAATTCTTCAAACTGCTTAATCTTCATATCTTTGCCGCCCAATTGGCTCATAGACCCATTGTTGGCTCATCAGACTACCTGACTATGAGACTTGGTGACTATATGACTTCATTGAGAGATGCTTCCCCGTCCAAGGTAGGCCTCGATGACCTTAGGATTGTTCTGAATTTGGGCCGGAGTGCCTTCGGCAATTTTCTCCCCGTAGTCCAGTACAGTCACTATCTCGGAGATGCCCATTACTACGCGCATCTGGTGTTCGATGAGCAGGATCGTTATACCCAAATCATCCCGCAGGTGCCGAATAAAGTCCATCATTTCCTGTGTTTCTCGGGGATTCATACCGGCTGTTGGTTCATCCAGCAGCAACAACTTCGGACGGGCAGCCAAGGCGCGGGCAATTTCCAACCGTCGCTGGTCACCATAGGGGAGATTCTTAGCCCAAAAATCCCCTTTGCCAGCCAGGTTGACAAATTTGAGGAGCCGCCGGGCTTCTTCTTCGGCTATTTTTTCCTCTTGCCGGGTAGTCGGCAATCTCAGAACAATACCCAAAAATCCTGCTCTTAGATGGCCATGAAGCCCTACCATGACGTTCTCTATGGCTGTCAAGTTGGGAAAGAGGCGTATATTCTGATAGGTACGAGCAATTCCCAGGCGGACGATCTGGTCGGGAAATAAGCCAATAAGGGAATGCTCGTTGAAGAGGATATCCCCCGTTTCAGGCCGGTAGAAGCCGGTCACGCAGTTAAAGAAGGTGGTCTTACCCGCCCCATTAGGCCCGATAATGCTATGAATGCTTTGCTCCTGGACTTCTATGTCCAACTGATCCACAGCCAGCAGGCCGCCGAAGCGCTTAGTGGTTTTGCGCGCCGTCAGAATAGCCATGAGCCCTCAATCAAAATTGTAAATGGCAAAATGAAAAATGTGAATTTAAGGAAAAAGTCTCAATAATTTTCCAGGGGGCATTTAAAATATTGCATTTTTCATTGAGGTTTACCCACTTCCCCTTCGGGCAACTCGCGGCGCCGCAGGGCTTCCGGCCAAAGGCCTTCTGGCCGCAGAAGCATCATGGCCACCAGGGCAGCCCCATAAACCAGGAGTCGATAATCGGCAAACTCCCGCAGCAGCTCGGGCAGGCCAACGAGGGCCATGGACCCAACAAGCACACCCGGGATGCTGCCCATACCCCCTACGATAATCAAGCACAAGATGTTAATGGAAATCATCACATTGAAACTGTGGGGGTAGACGGACCCAAGTTTGCTGGCAAAGATGGCGCCGCTCAGAGCAGAGAAGGCTGCTCCCGTGGCGAAAGCCAGCAATTTGGTGGCCACGAGATTTATCCCCATGGCCTGGGCCACATCCTCATCTTCGCGGACAGCCATCCAGGCACGTCCTAAACGGGAGTCTCTTAAGCGCCAGGAAATAAAGCCTACCAAGAAACAGCCGGCCAGGATGAGATAATAAAGCTGTTGCGGCGTGGCCAATTCCATGCTCCCGATGGTGGCCTTGGGTATCTTACCAACACCTTGGGCTCCCCCAAACCATGGCCGCAGAAAATCGGAGAGAACGAGAATACGGATGATTTCGCCAAAGCCAAGGGTGGCGATAGCCAGATAATCGCCCCGCATCTTGAGAACAGGGATGCCCAGCAGCACTCCAGACACGACTCCCATGATGATCGCAAAGGGAAGCGCTGCCCAGAAGGACAGGTTAAAGAAGCCCAACTCCGGGGAAGTCAATACGGCGGTCGTGTAGGCACCGATGGCGAAGAAGGCCACATAACCGAGGTCTAAGAGGCCGGCATAGCCGACAACAATATTCAGCCCCAGGCCCAAGAGAACATAAAGCCCCACGATCGTCAATACTTCGCTCAGAAAGAGGCCCAGAATCTGGGGTAAAGCGAGCAAGATCATGGCGAGAAGAATGAGCCCGGTTATCCTTAGGGCCCGCTGACTTGTGGGGGATAGGCGGCGCAGACCCGCTTGAATTGCCCTTCTCCTTCTGGACCAAAAGTACGAAGTCGCTGCGGTTAAAATGAACAATCCAGCGGCCCCATAGCTGGTGAGACCATTGGCCGCAAAGAGCCACTCGTTAATGACCGCCAGAGGGCCCCATAGGGCGAAGGTGGGACGTAGCAGGTCTTGGAGCATACCCGCCAAGACGACACTAATTAGGGACTTTATCATTATTTGACGGGCCAGGATGGGGGAGAGGTAAAACAGACCTGCAAGTGCCCCACTTAGCCCTCCAGCACTAAGGAGCAGGATAGCGCCGGTTTGTGTCCCCTGCTTAAAAGTGAGTAATTGATAGAGGAGAGGCGAAGCGTTGATGAAGACGGCCCGAAGTCTTACCAGACTCCCCATGATGACTAACAGAGCCAGCAAGCCCCCCACCATCAAACCTGAGATGAAGCTATTGAAAAGGACCGATAAAGGCTCAGGCTGGGCTGTGCGCTTTGCAGTTAGATAGCCGATAAACATAGCGGCAAGGAGCAACAGGGTATGGCCCATCGAGACGACATTGCTGATAATATCCCGTTGGCTAAAGGCCTCGACCATCCCGATGAGGGCCAGGAGTACTTCCACAATACCCCCAATCAGTCCGATCTTTATCCCTTGCTGCCAGATAGATCGTTTCATAGTCTTGTAGTTGTCAGTCTAACAGTCATTAGTCAGGCAGCTTTGCCATATTCGGTTTTTGCTAAGCCGACTGCCGGACTATCTGACCATCCCACTATTTAGGCTTTTTTAACTGCCAGACGCTCTCCCAGAATACCGGTGGGTCGAAAAATCAACACGAGCACCAGCATGATAAAGGCGATCGCGTCTTTCAGTTGGTATGGCGCCACAATTCCCAGACCATCCAGGAAAAGGCTGGGTCCCACTGATTCGAAAAGGCCGAGGAAGATTCCCCCCACCATTGCTCCAGGGATATTGCCGATTCCGCCCAATACCGCTGCGGTAAAGGCCTTAATCCCCGGGATAAAACCCATGAAAAAGTGCACCTGCTTGAACATTAAGGCGTAAAGGACGCCGGCTGCTCCGGCGGCCATGCCACCGATCACAAAAGTGGTGACAATCATCCTATCGATATTAATCCCCATCAGCCAGGCAATCTCCCGATCCTCGGATACCGCGCGGATGGCCTTGCCCACCCGGGTGCGCTGGACAAAGGAGTAGAGAGCGGCCATCAACAGGGCTGCGCCTACGATCACGACTGCCTGGAACCGTAGAATCCTGAACTCCCCGATTAACCATTCACCCTCCAGGATCTTCACTACCGGATAAGCCTGAAAACCGGAACCATAGAGTCCGCGAAAAGTGTATTGCAGAAAGAAAGAGGCGCCAATGGCTGTGATGAGGGGAACCAGGCGGGGTGCGGTTCGCAGGGGACGGTAAGCGATCCGTTCCAAAAGGACGGCAATCAAGGTAGAAGTGGCCATGGAGACAAGAAAAATGATGATCAGGCTAATGAAGGGGTGGCGATCCAGGAATCCGCAGGAGTAAAAAAAAGCCGCAAAATAATAAGCAGTATACGGACCGCTCATGAAGACTTCGCTATGAGCGAAATTGATCATCCGCAAAATGCCATAGACCATCGTATAGCCCATGGCGATAAGGGCATAAATACTGCCTTGAGCCAAACCGAAGACGATGAAATCAAACCAGTGATGGGAGGTATATCGGCCTGCGGCTAAGGTGGCGGTGGAGCCCCAAACAATCAAGGCTAAAATTGCCCCTCCGATTAACCACATGAGGATGTCGGTGGGGGTGATCCTTTCTTTCCATCGTTGCAGCCTAAGGGCCTTCATCCTTTGAAATCCTTGAAACTTGAGTTCTCTACTTGATTTTCGGACTCCAAATTGGGGATGAGCCGGAGACTGTGCTTAGCCCCAGCCTATCCCCGCAGCTCAAAGGAATCCTGGCTTCTCCAGGAGAACCGGATTATTTCTTGGCCGCAGCTTTCTTGGCTGGGGGCTTCGCGGGAGGAGCTGGCTTCCAGAACGGTTTATCCGGCATCACTAATTTTTTAACGTTTTCTTCCGCCGTCTTATAGACGGCAATCCTTGGGTCGGCACAGTCGCCATGCTTGTCGCAGGTAAGGGTTCCTGTTAAGCCTTTAAGGTTATTGGTGGCATAAAGTGCATCCCGGACTTTCTGTCGGCCGATGTGGAGTGTCCCATCTGGAGCCTTCTTCGCCACTTTTTCGATGGCGGCAAAGACCATCTTCGCCGCATCATAGGCGTGGGCATGGAAGGGAGCTATTGGTTTTTCACCATACTTCTTTTGATGCTTCGTTAAGAAGCCCTCATATCCAGCGGCAAAAGCCGAGAAGTCAGGGCTTGAGTGATACATCCCAACCGCCGTCTCCCCCGCAGCCTTGTAGAAGTCCGTGGAGAATATGCCATCCGCTCCCATCAGAGATACCTTCTCTAAGCCCTTTACCTCCTTCGCCTGGCGGGTAATGTGCCCACCTGCTGCAACGAAAATGGGGTAGTAGATGAAATCGGGTTTGCCTGTGGCAATCTTAGTTAGAACCGGCCGCATGTCTGTGTCGGTTGGAGCAACGGCTTCCTGAGAAGTGATGGTGCCGCCCAGTTTCTTAAAGTTATCGGCAAAGACCTTCGCCAGGGCCTCAGCGTAGGGGCTTCCGTCGTGGACTGTCGCAGCCTTTTTGACTTTCAATTGGTTCCAGGCAAACTCCGCTGCCACAGCTCCCTGGACCCTATCGTTGTGGGCTGTGCGGAGATAACCATCATATCCCGGTCCACGTCCTGGCTCCGTTAGAAATGGTGCGGTATTCGAAGGGGAAACCGTTGCAATACCAGCCTTCCATAAAATGGGTGCCCCAGGTTTCGCCTCACTTGAACAGTTTGAACCGATCGCCGCTACAATCGTCGGGTCTGCAGCGAGTTTGGTTGCCGCAGCCAAGCCCCCTTCAGCATTGCATCCTGAGTCTTGAACGCTCAGCTTGATGGGGTGACCGAGGAGTTTGCCGCCCTTGTCGTCAATGGCAATCTCGACGCCCCTCTTGGTGTCAATACCCAGGGAGGCGTCCGGCCCGGCCACGACCATCCAGCAGGCGATGTGGATGGGTTCGCCGGGCTTGATTTTCACCACGCCTATCTTATCCTCGTATTTGAACTCTGCTTTTTTTGTTTGAGCTGGGGCGGAGACAACGGACAAGAAGGCCATCATGAAGAGCAACAATAATAGGACCAAAATGCGTTTCATTTCTACCTCCTTTCAACTTAGCTTTTTAGCTTTCGCGGAAAGAACCACGACCGGGGCTTCTCTGTTTCTTTGCTTTCTCACCCCCTTTCCTATCTGAAGTATGACAATCCTAATCGTAGCTTGGCCGTTTGTCAAGCGCCGCAACAATCTGCCAGGATATTTCTTGAGTTAGCTTGAAAAATGGCCTATATTTACGCAAAAAATAATCCCGCCTATGCCCCCTCCCCCATTGCAGGGTATGGGCGCCAACTTAACGATAAATCCTCCCTTTTCAAAAAGGGGGGAAGGGGGCTTTAATGGGACCAGGGTGGCCGGCCGGCAAAGATTGCTTTCAAGCTAAAGATTTTCATTTGGATGCGGCCAAGCTGCGCTGTGCCCTTTGTGGTAAATGGCTTATTTTAGGTAAATGTTCAAAATCTTTATCTGCAAATATCAGCGAAAATCTGCGTCCCCATTAGAAATAACGGAATGAAATTCGAACTTCTACCAAAGTCGCCCTATAATTTGGCCCGCTGTGCACTGGTTTTCAGCCAGTTTCCCTCTGATGGAACCGATGTCTGGATTCCACCCAGAGAGGTACTGCCAGCCCAATACCATCGGCTGCACGTCATAGACGATGAAGATATCCTGGCCATCGTGCAACAGAGTGGTGAGGGCGAGGATTCGCGGCTGATTGTACGCACGCATCCAGCGCGCCCAAAGCACCTCTCCACCTTGAAAGATCGAGTCGCCTGGCAGTTTCACCTCGACGCCCCTCTGGGGGAGTTCTACCGCCGGGCAGAGAAATACCGCTTGTTCCGCCCGATTATCAAAAATCTTTATGGCCTCAAACCCCTCCGCCCTCCCAGCCTTTATGAGATGGCTGTCATTGCCATTACCGAACAGCAATTGGCCTATCCCGTGGCGGTAAAGATGCGTTCCCGGCTCGTGGAGGCGTTAGGAAAGAAAATGATTTTTGAAGGGAAAGAATACAGGGCTTTCCCCACGGCGCAGGCTGTAGCGGCATGTAAGGTCAGTGATTTACGGGCCCTTTCCTTTTCCACAAGAAAGGCAGAGTACCTGATTGAACTTTCCCGGAAGGTGGCCTGGGAAGGGCTAAATCTGGAGGATTTGCGAGATCGACCCAATGACGAGGTCGCTGCCGTTCTCACTTCTCTTAAAGGCTTTGGTCGCTGGAGTGCAGAGTATCTTTTGTCTCGCGGGTTGGGACGGTCTGAGGTTTTTGCCGCGGATGACCTGGGCATCCAGACCCTCGTGGGAAAATACTTGGGGCCTGGCCACCGCGTCACCGCTGAGGATTGCCAGAGAATCTTGAAACCCTGGGGAGCTTACAAAAGGTGGGTGGTCTTTTACCTATTCTG
>CAYQWO010000086.1:0-10811 GCA_964421095.1 uncultured Syntrophaceae bacterium | reverse complement strand
CGGCTTTCGCCGGAATGACGGCGTAAGTGACTTTTGCAACTATTTCATCATTATCTTCTTTATCATTTTTGGATTGGCCTGTCAACCCTCCTTCAGCTCAGGAGCCCGTGAAGGTTTTCCAGTTCCTCTCTGACTTGCAGAAGAGCATCGCGGTATTTTTTCTCTGGAAACTCAAGCTTCAGCTGCTCCTCCCGCCGTGCTTTCATTTTCTGTAATTTCTTCTTGGCTCCGGCAATGGTGAATTTTTCTTCGTAAAGCAGCTTCTTAATCTCTAGGATCAGCTCCAAATCCCTTTTGCGGTATAGGCGCTGCTTGGAGTTCGTCCGCATGGGGGTTATTATCTTGAATTCCGATTCCCAGTATCGCAGTATGTAAGGTTCGACGCCCGTGATTTGGCTCACTTCACCAATTTTGTAGTAAAGCTTTTCGGGGATCGAAAAATCTATCTTCTTTTCCATGATATTCGATCATCCCAGAATACCGCAGATCCCAGAGCGTTCCTCCGGCGAATATGGCTCAATCTGGATTTACTTTATTCAAGGCTTTGCGCAAGACCTGGCTGGGCTTAAAGGTCAAGACCCGGCGCGCGGAGATCTGGATTTCCTCGCCAGTCTGGGGATTTCGTCCCTTGCGGCTCCGCTTTTGCCGGACAACAAAATTTCCAAACCCGGAAATCTTGACCTTATCCCCGGTCTCCAGGGTCTCTTTCAGGAGATCGAACACCAAATCCACAATTTCCGCAGATTCTTTCCTGGAAAAGCCGATTTTCTCATAAATGATCTCGACGATGTCTGCTTTGGTCATGAAACGCCTCCTTTCAATTTTCCCTTTCTGAAGAGCTGCCCGTTGTTTAGACCCCTCGGCAAATTCATCGCAGAATGGCTCCATACCGGCTTGCCAGAAGCTCAATCATTTTTTGATGGAATTCATTTACCTCCGCATCGGTAAGCGTCCGGTCCTCCCGTTGGTATTTTAACCGGAAGGCCAAGCTTTTTCTTCCAGAAGGGATTGGTTTTCCGCGGTACAGGTCAAAGATCTCAATTTCCGCAATCAGCCCGGGGTTGGCCCGCCAAAGGGTGTGTAAGAGATCGCCGACGGCGATTTTCTCACCGACGATCACAGCCAAGTCTCGGGTGATAGCTGGAAACCGGGGCAGGGATTTAAAGAATCGACTCTCTTTGATGGTTTCGACCAACCTTTGAAAATTCAGCTCAAAAAGAAAAAATTTCTGCTTGATCTCAAAGGCCTCCCTCACGTCTGGATGTGCCTCCCCCATGATCCCCAGATTCCGCTCGCCCACTTCAACCCGGCAGGCTTTGCCGGGATGTAAAAAAGGCTCATCCTGTGCGGGGAGGAACCGATAACCAGCCACGCCCAGCCCGTCGAAAAGGGTTTCCAAAGCTCCTTTCAGATCAAAAAAATCGCATTCTGCTTTGAGTTGGGACCAGGTTTCTTGGTGTCGCAGACCCGAGAGGAGACCCGAGACGACCTCCACTTCTTCCGGTAAATCTTCCCCTTCTCGCGGGAAGAAAACCCGCCCGAGCTCGAAGAGCTTTAAATCCAGATTTTGTCGCCGGATATTGTTGCCGGCCACTTGTAGAAGGCCAGGGATCAAGGTTGTGCGCATCACGGATTGATCCTCACTTAGGGGGTTATGAATGCGCAGGGTCCTGGCCCTTTTGTCCGGCAATGGTAGTTTCAAATCTTGAAGTACTTTGGGGGATATAAAGCTGTAAGTGATCACTTCCCAAAAACCAAAAGCTGCCAGAAGGTTTCTGGCCCGTTCGGTCGCCCATTGTATTTTTGTCTTTTTCTCTGCCGAAACTCTCCCTGAGGGAAGCGTCACAGGAATTCGCTCGAAGCCCTGGAGCCGGGCCACCTCTTCGATGAGGTCGATTTCCCGCTGCAAGTCCACCCGAAAAGTCAGGGGGGTTACTTGAAAAGAATCTGCTCCCTGCGGCTCAACTTCCAGCTGGAGGTTCCGCAGATATTTCCGAATCTCCTGGCCACGGATAGAAGTCCCCAGTAGGTCGTTTACCCTGGAGACGCGCAAGAAGATCTTTGGGGGCTCAATCTTCCGGGGATAATTGTCCACCGTACCCCCGGCCAATGATCCTCCTCCTAATTCCACCATCAAGACAGCGGCCCGATCCGCTGCCCGCAAACACCCGTTGGGGTCGATACCCCGCTCGAAACGAAGGGAAGCCTCCGTAGCCAACCCGATGCGCTTTGAGGTTCGACGAATCCCCATAGGGTCGAAATAAGCGCTCTCCAGAAGGATGTTCGTGGTCTCCGCTTGCACCTCAGAGTTCAACCCTCCCATGATCCCGGCCAGCGCCACAGGCTTTTTCCGGTCACAAATCATCAAGGCTTCTTCGGGCATGGGCCTCATCACTCCATCCAGAGTCGTGAAGAATTCACCCGGATGGGCAGTGCGCACAACAATCCCCCTCTCTTCCAGCCGGTCAAAATCGAAGGCATGGAGGGGTTGGCCCAATTCCAGCATCACGTAATTGGTCACATCCACGATATTGTTGATGGACCGCACCCCTACGGACTGTAAACGGCGGCGCATCCAAAATGGTGCCGGAGAGATTTTTACCCCGAAGATCAATTTGGCCACATACCGCGGGCAAAGGTCCGGCCGTTCGATGACCACGGTTGTTTGGTGATGCGGATCGATCGGTCCGGCAAATTTTTTTTCTGGGTGATAGCGCAGGCTTTGTCCCGTCAAAGCAGCCACTTCCCGGGCAACCCCGATCATACAGAGGCAATCCGCGCGGTTCGGAGTGATGTTCAAATCAAAGATCCAATCTTCCAAAGGTAATGCCCTTTCCAGGGGAATTCCTAGAGGTAAGTCCGGGTCCAGGAGCATGATTCCGGCGGAATCGTCGCTGAGTCCCAGTTCTTTTTCGGAACAGAGCATTCCTTCCGATAGAACCCCCTGGAAGAACGCCTTTTCGATCTTCACTCCCGCAGGAAGAGTAGCTCCCTCTAAGGCGAGAGCGACCCGCTCGCCAACCTTGAGGTTGGGAGCCCCGCAGACAATGGAAAAATCCCTTTGCCCATCGTTGACGGTACAGATGGAAAGGTGATTGCTCTGGGGATGAGCGCGCCAGGAGGCCATTTTGGCCACAATAACACCCGAGAAGGCCGGCTTCCATTGACTGAGGTTTTCCACCTCCAGCCCGGAATTGGTTAGAACTTCCGCGAGTTCAGAAGGGCTGAAGGGAACCTCGACAAAATCTTTGATCCAACGCCAACTGATTTTCATGCCTAACCTGCCCGCTTCCCGCCCCGTAGCGGGAAAGGACCGTTAGAATTGCTGCAAAAATTGTAGATTATTCTCAAAAAAGAGACGGATGTCGCCCAACCCTACCCGAAGCATGGCAATCCGCTCCACCCCCAGCCCAAAAGCAAATCCAGTGTATACCTCTGAGTCATACCCCACAAAACGAAAGACCTCTGGGTCGATCATCCCGGAACCCAGGATTTCCAGCCACCCGCTTTTTTTGCACACTGGACAACCCTTCCCCTGGCAGATCACGCACTGGATATCCACTTCCGCGCTGGGTTCGGTGAAGGGAAAAAAGCTGGGGCGAAAACGCATCTGGACGTCGGGGCCGAAGAATTGTTGGACAAAATAGGTTAGGGTCCCTTTTAGGTCCCCAAAAGTAATATGATGATCGACGATGAACCCCTCCACTTGGTGGAACATGGGACTGTGCGTGGGGTCTGAATCATGCCGATAAACCTTTCCCGGGGCGACAATCCGCAGCGGGGGTTTTCGGCTTTCCATGGTGCGGACCTGCACGGGGGAGGTGTGCGTGCGCAAAACTACGTTCGGGGAGAAATAAAAAGTGTCCTGCATATCCCGGGCTGGGTGGTCTTTAGGAAAATTTAAGGCCTCAAAATTGTAATAATCCAATTCCACCTCGGGTCCTTCCGAAACCTCAAACCCTAAGCGCTCGAAAATGGAAACGATCTCCTCGGTCACCTGCGTGATCAGGTGCTTGCCACCCTGAGGGGGTCTCCGCCCCGGCAGGCTGTAATCAATTTCTTCACTCTGCAGCCGTTCCGCCTTCTGCCGTTCCCGCTCTTCTTCTAAAGCCTGCTCTGTTGCCCGCTCCAAGATCCCTTTCAACTGATTGGCCATTTGCCCCAAAGCGGGTCTTTCAGAGGCAGGCATCTTGCCCACTTCTTTAAGCCAATGGGTCAGCAAGCCTTTCCGGCCGATATATTTCGTACGCACATCTTGAACCTGAGATTCCCTCCGGGCGGCCCGCAACTCGGCCAAGGCTTCCTCCTCCAGCCGCTTGAGGCTATCTCTCATTTCCCCCGTTCCGCTCACGCCTGCTGCCCTTTGGCCAGCGCCACAATTTTTGAGAACCCCAGCGGGTCGGAGACGGCCATCTCCGCCAGAACCTTACGGTCAATCTCCATTTGCGCTTTGTTCAGGCCGGAAATTAACTGGCTATAGGTCAAGTTGTGGGCCCGAGCCGCAGCATTGATCCGCGTAATCCACAGCGATCGAAAGACTCGCTTTTTCGCCTTGCGGTCTCGATAAGCAAATTTATGCGCCCGGTCCACAGCTTCAGTGGCGATGCGATAAAGACGACCCCGCCCGCCTCTGTATCCTTTTGCTTCCTCCAGGATTCTTTTTCTCCTTTTTCGACTTTTGCCGCTTTTCTTAACTCTGGGCATTTCGACTCCCTCCTTCTTGAGAAGGCTATTATTTCTTCTGCTGCCCTCTGGGCCTTTAAAGGTAAGGAAGTAATCTTTTTATGTTCTTTACGTCCCGTTGGTTGACCAAAAACGACTTGCGCAGGTTTCGCTTTCGTTTAGTTGTCTTGCCAGTTAAAAGGTGGCTGGCAAAGGCCTTATAGTGCTTAACCTTTCCGCCTCCGGTGGCTTTAAATCGTTTTGCTGCCCCACGATTACTTTTTAATTTCAACATATGAAATATACCCCCAAACAAAATGCTTTAGTTTTTCCCCGTTTCCTCGGGGCGGTGTAAATAATCGGCCCCTCCCCGTCCCACCCCAGGGGCCGCAAATACCCATTTCTTGTTGACGGCGAAAAAAGGACCCTAACTCTTTGGAGCCAGAATCATAACCATGTTTCGCCCTTCCAGTCGGGGAGCTTGCTCGATCACCATAAGGTCCTTGACCCCCTCAATGAAGCGGTTGAGCATTTCTTTCCCGAACTCCGGATGAGCGATTTCTCGGCCACGGAAGAGGATGGAAATTTTGACCTTGTTGCCTTCGCCGAGAAAACGTTTAACGTGACGAAGCTTGAACTGGAAGTCGTGCTCCTCCGTACGGGGCCTTACCTTAACTTCTTTGATATGAATGACCGTCTGATGTTTCCGGGCCTCCTGAATCCGCTTGCTTTGTTGGTACTTGTACTTCCCGTAATTCATAATCCGGCAAACCGGGGGCTGCGAATTCGGAGCCACCTCCACAAGGTCTAATCCTCGTTCCTCGGCAATTCTGATGGCATCTTTCAGCGGTAAGATTCCCACCTGTTTGCCGTCGGAATCGATGACCCGCACTTCTGGAGCTTTGATATCCCAATTGATCGCTACTTCCTTAACTATACGCTTCACCTCCTACGGCACATTCTTCTTTTATTTTTTGAATAAATTCTTCCACCTTCATGGGCTGCAGGGTTTTTCCGCTGTGCGCCCGGGGAGCCAGCATGTTCTGTTTCACTTCTCTTTCACCCAAGACCACCATGTAAGGAATTTTTTGGATTTCAGCTTCCCGGACCTTCAAACCCAGTTTCTCATTCCGGAAGTCCTTCTCGGTACGGATCCCCGCTCCCATGAGTCTCTGATAAACCATCTCGCCGTAGGGGATCTGCGGATCCGTGACTGTCAGCAAAATGACTTGCACCGGGGCCAGCCAGGTAGGGAAAGCCCCGGCATAATGCTCGATCAGCACGCCGATAAAACGCTCCATCGCCCCCAGGATCACTCGATGAACCATTACCGGGCGATGCCTCTCTCCATCCTTTCCGATATAAATAAGATCAAAACGCTCGGGCATGGCAAAGTCGCACTGGATGGTGGCACACTGCCAGTCGCGTTCCAGGGCATCTCTGAGTTTTACGTCGATTTTGGGCCCATAAAAGGCCCCTTCTCCTTTGTTGACCTGGTAAGAGAGGGAACTCTCTTCCAAAGCCAGACGCAGGGCCTCCGTAGCCCTCTCCCAATCTTCCGTGGAACCGATCGTTCCCTGATCCGGGCGAGTACTGAGCTCCAGCTCATAAGGGAAATTGAAAATTCTCATAAAGTCCTGGACGAGATGGAGAATGCCCTTAATTTCTTCATTCAGTTGGTCAGGCCGACAGAGAATATGGGCATCGTCCTGGGTGAAGCCCCGGACTCGGAGAAGCCCGTGAAGCTCGCCCGACTTTTCATGCCGATGGACTGTTCCCATTTCGAAGTACCGGACCGGCAGGTCCCGGTAGCTGCGGATCTTGGATTTGTAGATGAGCATGTGGGCAAGACAATTCATCGGTTTCATCCCATAGGCCTGCCCCTCCACCTCGGTGAAGTACATTTTATCCCGGTAATTATCATAATGGCCGGAACGCTTCCACAGGTCAAGCTTCAGGATTTGGGGCCCGATGACCAATTGATAGCCCCGCTTCAGGTGCTCGCGCTTTTCGAAATCCTCCAAAATCATACGCAGCAGGGCGCCCTTGGGATGGTAGATCACTAAGCCAGCTCCGGCTTCTTCGTTGATCGAGAATAGGTCAAGTTCCCGTCCCAATTTTCGGTGATCCCGGCGGCGAGCCTCTTCCAAGCGGGAGAGGTACTTTTCCAATGCCTCGGCAGCAGGAAAGGCTGTGCCGTAAATCCTTTGGAGCATCTTATTCCGTTCATCGCCCCGCCAATAGGCACCCGCCACGCTCGTCAGCTTGAAGGCTACGATCTTTCCTGTAGAGGATAGATGCGGCCCACGGCAGAGGTCGATGAAATCTCCCTGCTGATAAAGAGTGACCTCCCTGTCCGGAAGATAATCGATCAACTCTCTTTTATAGGGTTCTCCCCTGGTTTGAAAAATGTGCAGCGCTTCTTCCCGGGAAACGGTTTTCCGTATGATGGGTAGATCTCGATCGATGATCTCTTTCATCTTAGCTTCGATCCGGGGAAAATCTTCCGGCGAAAAACTTCGGTCATAATCGAAATCGTAGTAAAAACCATCCCGGATCGCGGGTCCGATGGTGATTTTCGCGCCAGTGAACAAGCTCTGCACTGCTTGCGCCATGACATGGGAGGTGCTATGCCTCAAAACTTCGAGTCCCTCGCGGGAAGACATATCTACCCATTCCAGCAATCCTCCCCTGGTCAACGGAGCCTGTAGATCCAGCTCTGCTCCCTCGACCTTGGCGGCCACGACTTCATCTATTCTATCCCGTATCGAAGTATCCGCTAAGATATCTTTTAGCAAAATGCCCTTGGGGTAGCTCTTGGTGGTTCCATCCGGGAAGCGAACTTCAATTCTGTCCATACAGTAGTGCTGAGAGATCTCTTCTCATCCTGAAATGAGAAAAAGGCATCACCCGTTAAATGCATGATGCCTTTTTCAATTAGAAAGGGTTGATCTCCGGCTGCCTCGAATTAGAAATAAAATGCCTGGTAGGCACGAGGGGATTTGAACCCCTGACTTCTACCGCGTCAAGGTAGCGCTCTCCCCCTGAGCTACGTGCCTGCACTTTATGGGAAATAAATTTATTCTTAGCGCTTCGGAGGTAAATTGTCAAGAAAAATGTCCATCTTAAATGAAATTTTTAAGATGCTTTCTGAAAAAGCTATATTTTTCTTCTTCTCCAATCGGTACAATTTATTTCCTCCCCTTTCCCCTGGGTCTTACGGCATACCCTGATTAAAAATTTTAACCCCCCTTCCAATATATTGCAAACCGGAAATGATGGTGGCCACAGCTGTCCCCCAGATCAAAAAATCTATTAGAAATGGGACCTGGAAGGCATACTTGGAGACGAGGGTGCAAACGACCGTGCAGAACTGCAGGGTCGTGGTGAATTTGCTGGCTAGCGAAGGTCGGATTTCTAACGGGTGCGAAGTTAAGAAGAGGATCATAATCCCCAGGGTAATAATCACGTCCCGGCTGATAATAATCACCGCCAGCCACCCGGGAAGGATATTTAGGATGGCCAAAATCACGTAGGCCGAGGCTGTCAACAACTTATCAGCGGCCGGGTCGAGGTAAGAACCTAAAACTGTGCGTTGCTGGAGCAGCCGGGCAAGCAATCCATCTACGGCGTCGCTAATCGCCGCGATCACGAAGATCAAAAGAGCCCACCCGAAATCTTGATTGATGGACAGGATGATGAAGACGGGGACGAGGATGATCCTGGCCACGCTGATAAAATTTGGCAGATTCAACATCGTGGAGATGGGGGTTTTACGGCCTTACCTCCTTGTCTCTCTGCTGGTTCCACCGTACCCATTCCTCTCTCTGGTCGTCTTCGGCGGAGAAAGTTACTGGCTGTTCAGGTTTGCCCACGGGAGGAACAATCACCTGCATCATCTGGGTGAGGACAATTTTCTCCCACTCCTCTTTGCTCACCTCCCTATAAGGGGGAGGAACTTCCTGGGGGCCCTTCACTTCCCGGGGAGCTTTAAACCCTTCCTCCTCTGGCTTATAATCTGGCTTGACAAAGGGGTTATAGACTTCCACCACCCCTTCATAAACTCGAATCAATGTGGTTTTATCTTCGGCCACGTTCATCCGCCAGATGGTATCGCGTACTCCGGCAACGGCATTGGCCGAAGCGACTTCAAAGGTTCTCTTGGAACCAAAGGCTTTGCGCACATTGGCCCAGGTCTTTCCCGCAACCATTTCCATTTTCATATCCCTGGAGCCTTCCTGCGCGTCGAAAAAGAGCGCTTTCATTTTAAAGGTTGTCCGCTGGTCGAAGCGCAGGATCGATCGGTCTGGAAGTTGAATTTCGATGCGTGCTTTTTCTCCGGTGCGCACCTCATCATCCCGGGAGATGAGGCTGCCTACTTGCAAAACCCTCCAGGAGGTCTCTCCTTTGGGCAAGACTTCTGCCTTGCCCAGCAGAAAGGTAACCTGGGCTTGGTTCGGCTCGATTGTCTTTCCGCTGGCTTCTGCACTCAGCACCTCCCCGGACCCCAGGAACGGCATAAATATAAGAAACCAGGAAAAGAATAAACCCTTACCCCACCTCAATCGCGCAACTCCCTTTTCGCTGGCCACTTTTCGCCCCTCTTCTGCTCCCTCCAGTTAGTTTATGGAGATTTTCTTAAGTTGATTTTTAAAGTATGCCGGGACTGATTTCCTGCGTAGACCTCACGGATCTCTGGTGCGAACCCAGGCTTGCGGATTTCGACCTTCCGGGTGCCGCTTTTCAGCTCGAGGGGGTTCTTCTCGAATTGTTCGGCTCTGCCTACCAGCTCCCCGTCCACGTAAACCTCCGCATCATTCGGGGTGGCCAGGACAATAAGGAACCCTTCATTCCCCACCCCCCGGCGAGTCTCCTGGGGAAGACCGCATCCCCAGATAAAAATAAATGCCAGTGCAAAGATCCCAGCCTTTTTCATCTCCGCCTCTTTTCCCTCTTCTTGATCACTTCTTCACTTTCACTACATCGCCAACCTGGAAACCCGTACCCGCGCGGATTTGGGTAATGGTCATCTTTTCCTCCGATTCCATGACCAGCAACTCTCCCTTCAAGGTTCCGCGAGTTCGTCCCAGAAGAACTTTGGTCTGGGGGTCGTAAATTTCTTGTCCCAGAGTTTGAACGACCAGCGTATCCCCCGGCTTCAATCCTACATCCCGCCCGGCGTTGATATAAACCTCATTGCTGCTGACCATGGCGATCCTTCCCGACCACTCTACACTCTGCAACTGCTGAACAAGGTTATCCATGAACTTGGTGATGGCCGAGCGCAACGCTTCTTGCCCCAAGGTCTCATCGTACCCCGCCCGCTGTCCCAGGCCCAGCACCTCCTGAGCCTTCCGTTGAAACTCTCCTTTACCTGAGTCAGCGAAAAGAAGTTGGCCCGTCGATGTATCGACCACCCGGACATCCACCGTACATTTGGCAGTCTGTACCTTCTCCTTGTAGACTGCATAATCAGCCCCACTCGTACTCACGCCAAACTGAGAAATAGAGCCGGTTACCAGTGCATTTAAGCCGAGAACTTTGCCAGCCTGAGCGGCCGTTTCAGGGTTGACGACACCGGTTTGGCCCAGAGCCTGCTCCCCGAGAACTTGCTTCAGCTGGGCTCGCTCCACGACAATGAAGGCTCCGGTCTTGAAAAGTTCGGTCGTCAGAATGTCTGAGGCGGATGTTCCCAGTCTCCCGGCGCCGTAGGTGGTCTTATTCAAAAAATCGACTATGCCCACCCGGAGCTTGGGTCCCTTGTGGGTGATACGCGGGGCGGTTGCTGCTGGTGGAGGACTTGTCGGCGGCGTGGCCGGTGGGGCTTGGGCCATCTTGGTTTCTTTCGCCGATGGGCCTCCCATTGCGGGCATCCCCGCACAACTCCATAAGGCCCCAAGAGCCGCCAGCAGAAAGAAAACCCCTATTCTTCGCGACCACATATTTTAACCTCCTCTTTCTTTCACCTCAGCGCGGGGTTATGCTGACCACAATGGTATTCCAAGTGCTACTAATCACCTTCATTTCGAATTCTTTAAAAGTCTTCCGGCTAATTTCTTCCGCAAGGGATGAGGCGCTGCCTTTGATGTCCACATCCATTTTCGCCACCTTTCCCGAAAAGCTACGCTCATATATTTTTTCCACGCCCC
>CAYQWO010000085.1:0-10822 GCA_964421095.1 uncultured Syntrophaceae bacterium | reverse complement strand
ACCCCGAACCTCCTTCTTAGGAGATAACAGCCCTTTAAAAAAAGCTCAAAGTCAGGAAGAGATTTGGAATTCAACGCCAGAAATAACTTCCAAAGGGAGAATTACAAATTAGATGGACAAACCTTTACAGATTTCTTTCTTTTGGCACCCGTCTTCTTCGCACCTAAAGGCTCTAAATATCAAAAAAGGTCGCATTTGTCAATCCAGCAATCCGATTGATTTAAGATGTTGGTACACGGTATCAGGTTTATCAATTAGGGGTTGAAATCTACAATATCACGAGAAAATGGTTTTCTTGCGGTTGCAGGAGGGAAGAGTCAGAAACCTAAGTTATCCCTTCCACCTCAAAGTCAACAATAATAAGATATTGTGCCATTTGATGATCATGTCCTTTCCAGCTTGACACCCAAATCCCTTCCCCCTATAATCCCATTATTCCAGAGAAAAAATGTTTTCCTCTTTCCTGCCGGGAGACGAGCAATATGTGCGGTTTGCTTATTATGGCATTGAGGTCCCCATGGTCAAGGAAGGTATGAAAAAGGGGGGTGGGGCATTTGAATTCCCCAGGGGAAAGGTAGTTTACCTTATTTTATCAAAACGAGGAGGTAGGAAGATGGGTAAGAGATTTTCTTGGTTTTGGGTGATCACCTTTTTTGCGCTCATTCTCACGGCCCCTGCGGCGCAGGCCGGGAAGGCCAACGACACGCTGAACATCCTCCACAGCGTAGAACTTTCCTCAGTGGACAACTACTTCAACACCGATCGTTTGGGGGTGGTTCTGTGCCATCTCCTTTGGGACAGTTTGCTCTACCGGGACTTCAAGACTGGGGAATACAGACCCAATTTGGCCACCTCCTGGAAATTTGTGGATGACAAGACCCTGGAGTTCGACCTGCGCCACGGAGTGAAGTTTCACAATGGGGACGAGTTCGACGCCGATGACGTGGTTTATACTCTGAACTGGGTTTCCGACCCGAAGAACGGCGTAAAATCGCAGCAAAACGTCAACTGGATCGAAAATTGCGAGAAGCTGGGGAAATACAAGGTCCGGCTGAAGACCAAGAAGAATTTCCCGGCGGCCCCCGAGTACATTGCCGGAGTCATGGCCATCTATCCCCATAAGTATTATTCCAAGGTGGGCCCCGAAGGGATGGCCATCAAACCGGTGGGTACGGGCCCCTACAAGGGCGTGGAGGTGATTCCGGGCAAGAACATTACCCTGGCCAAGAACGAGAATTACTTCGAAGGCAGCCCCAAGGGTAAGCCGAGCATCGGCAACCTCCACATCCGCTTCATCAGCGAGGTCAGCACCCAGATCGCCGAACTCATGTCTGGACGGGCGGACTGGATCTGGCGGGTGCCACAAGACCAGGCAGAGCAGTTGGCCAAGATGCCCAAAATTACCGTGGAAACCGCCGATACCATGAGGGTCTTTTTCCTGCATTTTGACGCCGCCAATAAAAAGGGGCGAAACTCCCCGCTGAACAAATTGAAGGTCAGGCAGGCCATCTCCCACGCCATCGACAAAGCGACCATCCAGAAGACCCTGGTCAAGGGAGCATCCCGGATCATCCATTCAGCCTGTTATCCCAGCCAGTTCGGTTGCACTGACGACGTGGTTAAATACGAGTATGACCCGGCCAAGGCCAAGAAGCTCCTGGCGGAAGCGGGGTATCCAAATGGTTTCGAGATGGAGTATTACGGGTGGCGGGAGCGGCCCGAGATGGAAGCCATTATGGGGTACCTCGGCGCCGTGGGGATCAAAGCCAAGATTCAATGGATGCAATACGCCGCCGTCCGGGATAAGGTCCGCGCGGGCGAAGTGGATATGTCCCATAACAACTGGGGGTCTTTTTCGATACATGATGCTTCCGCCTTTACCGGAAACTTCTTCGGGGGCACGGCGGACGATAACGCCCGGGACCCCGAGGTAATCAAATGCCTACAGATTGCCGACACCTCCATCGACCCGGAAGTACGCAAGAAAAACTACAAGATGGCCCTGCAGCGCATTGCCGAGCAGGCCTACTGTCTTCCCCTATGGTCCGCGAACATGAACTATGCTTACACCAAAGACCTGAACTTCACCGCCCAGCCGGACGAAATTCCCCGATTCTTCAGCGCCTCCTGGAAATAGGCAAAACGGAGTACCCGGAAGGCCCGGCCCGAAAGGACCGGGCCCTTTCCCGGGATAAAGCACCGACGGGGAAGAGGAATGCTCATCTATACCCTCAAAAGACTTGCTCTGGCTTTGGCGATAACGCTGGTCGTCTCCGCCCTAAGCTTCGGTTTGCTCTACCTCTCGGGCGACCCGGCGGCGGCCATCGGCGGGGAAGCGGCCACCGACGCGGACATCGCCAACATCCGAAAGATCTATGGGCTTGACCGGCCCATGCACATCCAGTACCTGACCTGGATCGGAAAGGCGCTCCAGTGGGATTTCGGGATGAGCTATTATTTCCGGCTGCCGGTGAGCCAGATCATGGCCACCCGGCTCCCCGCGACCCTGATCCTCGGGTCCTCGGCCATCGTCTTTGCCCTGTTTTTTTCCATCCCCCTGGGAGTGATTGCGGCCATTCGCCCAAACAGCTGGGTCGACCGAACGGCCCTCTTTCTTTCGGTCATGGGGCAGGCCATGCCGAGTTTTTGGCTCGGCCTCATGCTCATCGTGGTCTTGAGCGTCTGGCTGCCGCTCCTCCCTCCTTCGGGGACGGAGGGGTGGGAATATTTCGTCATGCCCACCATTGTCTTGGGCTACTTTGCCATGCCGGCCATCATGCGCCTTACCCGGGCGGGGATGATGGAAGTCCTGGCCTCCGATTACATCCGAACGGCCCGGGCCAAAGGCCTGCTTCCTGGATCGATCCTCTTCAAGCATGCCCTCCGCAATGCGGTCATCCCCGTGGTCAGCGTCTCCGCTGTACAATTCGGTTTCATGCTGGGGGGCTCCATCGTGGTGGAGACGGTCTTTGCCATCCAGGGCATGGGATACCTCGCCTGGGAGTCCATCAAAAGGTCCGATTTCCCCACGGTGCAGGCCGTAATCCTGGTCTTTTCGGTCATCTATATCGTTCTTACCCTGCTGGCCGACCTCCTCAATGGCTGGCTCGACCCGCGGATTCGGGTGACCTGAAATGGAACTCCGCCCGATTCCGCCCGTCGAAGAGATCCTTGGCCCTTCGCCCGGGCAGCTCCTGCGGCGCCGCATCTTCGGACACAAGGGACTGATGATCGGCGGAGTCGTCCTGGCGATCATCATCCTGCTGGCCCTGCTGGCTCCCGTCCTCTCCCCTCATGACCCTTATGCCCAAAGCCTGACCACGCGTCTGTCAAAGCCCTTCTGGCATGGGGAGGGCAAGTGGAAACATCCTCTCGGAACAGACCATGTGGGCCGCGACTATTTGAGCCGACTTCTGTATGGGGCGCAGATCTCCCTCCTCATCGGCTTCTGCGTGGCCCTGATCTCCGGGGTGATCGGAACCGCCCTGGGGGTCGTGGCCGGCTACTTCGGGGGGCGGGTGGATATGGCAATCACCTTTATTATTACCCTTCGCCTCAGTATCCCTTTTGTGTTGGTGGCGGTCGCCGTGGTGGGCCTGGTGGGGGGATCGCTGAAGGTGGTGATCATCGTCCTGGGCCTCTTGCTGTGGAACCGTTACGCCGTGGTCATGCGCAGCGCGACCCAGCAGGTCCGCAATCAGGATTATGTCCCGGCAGCTCAGGCGGTGGGCTGCTCGACCCTGCGGATGCTGCTTTCCGAAATTATGCCCAATATCCTGAATAACCTGGTGGTCGTGGCCACGCTGGAGATGGCCAATGCCATCCTGCTGGAAGCAGCCCTCTCCTTTCTGGGGTTGGGAGTACAGCCTCCTATGCCCTCCTGGGGGCTGATGATCTCAGAGGGTAAAGATTTTCTTTTCTTTGAACCCTGGTTGATCACCATTCCGGGGGTGGCCCTGTTCCTGCTGGTGCTCTCCATCAACCTGGCGGGGGACGGAATCCGCGACGTGACCGCTCCGGAGAACCGTAGCTGAAAACCGGTAACGGTAGAACCAGGCTGACGATGAATGGGGATGAAGGAAAAAGATTGAACGCTCTCCTCGAGGTTGCGGACCTCAGTGTAGATATCCCGGTGGCCGCGGGTGAACTGCATGCCGTACGGCGCATCAGCTTTGCCGTTCAGCCCGGGGAGACGATTTGCCTGGTGGGAGAATCCGGTTGCGGCAAATCGATGACCGCCCTGGCGATCATGGACCTTCTCCCCAGGGTCGCCAGACGCAGCGCGAAAGTTTTATCCTTCTCCCGTAAGAGCCTGTTAGAACTGAGCGAAAGGGAGATGGCGGACATCCGGGGCGACCGCATGGTCATGATCTTTCAGGAACCCATGACTTCCCTCAACCCCTCTTATACGATCGGCAACCAGTTGATGGAGGTTATGTTCCGCCATCGAGGAGTCGGCCACGGAGAGGCACGCCAGAGGGCGGTTTTTCTCCTGGAGAAAGTGGGCATAAGGGCCGCGGAGAGCCGTCTAAACCAATACCCCCATCAGCTCTCCGGGGGACTTCGCCAGCGGGTGATGATCGCCATGGCCTTGATGTGCGAACCGGAACTCATCATCGCCGACGAACCGACGACTGCCCTGGACGTCACCATCCAGGCCCAGATTCTCCACCTGCTGAAAGACCTACAGCGGGAGTTTCACATGGCCATGATCCTGATTACCCATGATCTGGGAATCGTGGCGCGTGTCGCTGACCGGCTGGCGGTGATGTATGCCGGGCAAATCGTCGAAACCAGTACCGCTCGGGAGGTCTTCGCCGACCCCATGAATCCTTACACCCATGGGCTTTTGAGTTGCATCCCGGTGCCCGGGAAGACCAAGCGCGGAGAGTTTCTCGGCTCCATCCCGGGGATTGTGCCCACCCCCATCGGCCAGACCCTGGGCTGCGGCTTCCAGAACCGCTGCTCCTGGGCCAACTCCGATTGCGCTCGCCAGGACCCTGAAATTCGCCCCCTCGGTTTGAATCGCGGGTACCGCTGCCACCTGGAACCTGAGGTTTTGAAGAAAAAGGGACAGGCGGTGTTGAAATGAACGAAACTCTTCCACCGGTCATAGAATTGGTCGATGTGCAGCGGACCTTTCAGGTCAGCCGGGGGCTGTGGAAGGGGAAGAAAAGCCTTTACGCAGTCAACGGAGTCTCTCTCGGGGTCCACAAAGGAGATGTCCTGGGCCTCGTGGGCGAGTCCGGATGCGGCAAGACAACGCTGGCCAGAATGCTGCTGGGACTCCTGCCCCCGACCCGTGGCCAGATCCTCATCGAAGGCCGGGCCATTGCCGGCGAAGACCGGCGCACGATCTCCAGGAAGATTCAGCCCATCTTCCAAGACCCATACTCATCGCTCAACCCCCGGAAGATGGTAGGGTCAATCCTTTCTTTGCCGTTAAGGGTCCATAAGGTGGGGAAACCTTCCACCTGGCATTCCAAAGTGGAAGAGATGCTGGAATTGGTAGGCCTGCCCGGACGGGTCCTCCACAGTTACCCTGCGCAACTCTCGGGAGGACAGCGCCAGCGTGTGGCCGTTGCCCGGGCTTTGATCATGCGGCCGGATGTGGTGATCTGCGACGAGCCCACCTCTTCCCTTGATGTTTCGGTCCAGGCCCAGATCCTCAATTTGCTCATCTCTTTGCGCAAAGAATTAGGGCTTACTTATCTGCTCATCAGCCACAACTTGGCGGTGGTCGAACATCTGGCCACCAGGGTTGCCGTTATGTATTTAGGCCGGATCGTGGAAGAGGCCGAAACGGACCGGATCTTCCAGAAGCCACGCCACCCCTACACCAAAGCTTTGCTGGAATCCGTGCTCACTCCAGAGCCCGGCTTGGGAGTGCCCGAGATCCATCTGGGCGCCGGCTTCCCCAACCCCCTCGATCCTCCTTCTGGATGTACCTTCCACCCCCGCTGTATTTATGCCCAGCCAGAATGCAGCGAACGACTTCCTCCTTCTCTCAGAGACGAAGAAGGAATGGTGGAATGCCATTTATACAAATGATGAGAATGCGGAATTGAAAAAGCTCTCATGGGAATGGGAGAAAGGTGAATGACCCGAAGAATTTTATCGGCCAAGATCAGCCATGAGACCAACACCTTCAGCATCCTGCCTACCACCCTCGATTTGTATAAAGCGCGCTGCTACTGTCGGGGGGAAGAAATCGTTAAAACCTTTGCGGGAACCCGGTCGGAATTGGGGGGTCATATCGACGCTGCCAGAAAATACGGATGGGAACTGGTGCAGCCCATTGCCGCTGCGGCGACTCCGGGAGGAAAGACCCCTGCCGAAGCTTGGGCCCACCTCAGCGGAGCAGTGATCGAAGCCTGCTCCCAAGGTCCTTTCGCTGGAGTTCTCCTGGCCCTCCATGGGGCCATGGTAACGGAAGACCGGGACGATGCCGAGGGGAACCTCCTCCTCCGATTGCGGGAGAAGCTTGGGGAAAAGATCCCCATCGCCATCACCCTCGATATGCATGCGAACGTATCGGACGCCATGGCCCGTCTGGCTAATATTTTGATTGCCTATCGGACTTATCCGCACATCGATCAGTATGAAAGGGCCATGGGGGCTGCCGATTTGCTGCAGCGCGCCATGAACGGAGAGATTCATCCCCGTTCCCTGGTGGTGCGTGGCCCCCTGCTCGAAGGCTGCGATTATGGCCGCACTCAGGGGGGCCCTATGTCCCGGCTTATCGCTCGAGCCGAGCAGCTCCGCCAGAAAGAAACGGGAATCCACGCCATCTCCATCTGTGCCGGATTCCCTTGGGCGGACATTCCCGATGTGGGACCCTCCGTGACCGTCACCGGAGATGGAGAAAACCCCAGGTTCAAGGCGATTGCCGAGGACCTGATGAAGGAAGTCTGGGAGACACGGAAGGAGAAGACGGTTCCTCTCTACAGCCTGGAGGAAGCCATGGCTGAGGCGAAAAAGGAGGGAAAAGGAGTTGAGCCGTTGGTTCTGGCCGACTTTACCGACAACCCCGGCTCCGGGGGCTACGGCGATGGGATCAACCTTCTGCGGGCCATGATGGAAGCGGGTCTGCGCAACGCTGCCTTTGGCTGCGTGCCCGACCCAGAAGCGGCCCAGAAATGCCTCGCTGCTGGACCGGGCAAGGAGGTGAAGGTAGCCTTAGGGGCCAAAATCGACCCTAAGGCTTACGGGCCGTCGCTCATGATTCAGGGAACAGTGGAGCATGTCAGCGATGGAACCTTTACCGCCCAAGGGCCCATGAGCAAAGGAGTCCGGTTTTCCATGGGTCCTACAGCCGTCTTGTGCTGCCGGGGAGTTCGGGTGCTGGTGACCACCCACAACATACAGGTTTATGACCCGCAGGTCTTTCTCAGCCAGAAGATTGATCCCCAGTCCTGCTCCGTGGTGGCGGTCAAATCGTGGCACCATTTCCGGGCGGCTTTCGAGCCCATCTCCCGGGGGGTCATGCTGGTGGACAGCGGCGGCCTGGTTTCCATGGACCTCAAGCGGTTTCCCTACCGCAAGGTTCGGCGGCCCATCTGGCCGCTCGATCTAGACTAACTCAATTGCGGAAGGCGGATTTCGGAATGAAAATTGAAATGACACAGTGACGCGGAGAGGGAGAGACTTTGATCTAACAGACACTGTCTCATTAAGTCCTGGCGGACCCTATCTTTCACCTACCTAATGGTTAATTCGAACAATACTTGAACATTCAGGATTACTAATAGAAATCTTTCTATTATCTGAGAAAAAATTCCCCCGCATGCTCTTTTAAGGAAATCATTCCTTTATGCAGCATTTTTATTCCTTAGTTTTTGTCAATTTTATTTTTCCGGGACGATTTCTAAATTGCGGATTAGGATTACCTGTAGATGTTCCCCAAAGAATCCCATCTTTCAATTGATATTCGAACAAGATATTATGCTTTGTACGAAATTTGAATTTGTCAGGGGGTATATATTCCGCTCTGACGTCTTCTTCTCCAGCCGCCCAAATCCAGGTCCAACTATGATTTATCTCAATGATTTTTTGATCGAGGTCAACTTTCTTGATTACCATTGAACAATCGATTGCCCTTAACCCCGCCGGACCAACTATTTCCCAGGCGCCCGACCATTTGCCCAATAGCATCTCAAGAGCCTCAGGCGCCGTTAAGCCGGGCCTAGAAATGGTAGGGGCGCAAGCCGCAGCGACTAGGACAAAAAGCCCAACCATCAGTAAAAATCCTTTCTTTTCCATTTCCTCAACCTCCTTTTCCTCCGCAAAGAGATTTTGCTGCTCTATCAAATTCCAATACTTTTGAACTTATGAAAGACGAAACCAAAAGGGCCCAAAGGAAAACGGAAATCTCCTGGAACCTTCGGATTGGCGGCTTCTGGGAAATCCATTTCTTAAATCCTCCCGAAAGCTTGGGGTTAGCCTATTGCGTGAAACAGAGTCCCCTGATAAGGACGATAGTCATTCGAATCGTTGATTACAGGTGAAGGTTGCACTCCAGAGGATTAGAAGAGAACTTCCAGTGTAACTACCTCCCTATCGCCTCTCTCGGGAGGTGCCTTTCAGGTCAGATGGAGATCAGCTGGAGAACAAAATTAGGTTTATTGAGGATTAACAAAAAACCTCCGAGAGAGTTTTGGGACTCCCTTAGAGGCTTCACTTGATTATCTTCAGATAACCCCAAGTTCTCATTTTACTCTTCAGAAGGTTCGAGATTAGGATATTGGCTTTACTGGGCTACGTAAGGGAACAACTGGTAAAAAAATACTCCTATGGGAATCGGTAGTCAAGGCAAAATTTGGCACAATTTGAAGGTCCAAATTGATACAGAGCGCGCCACTTCCAAAACTTGCTAGATCGCTGGCATTTATTCAATGAATGACATAACGATAATTCTTAATTCCCCAAATATTCCAAAAGACAGCAGAACTCAAAACCTCCCTTTATTAGTTCGCTTTTTACAGTTCCGAATTTCGAACTCAGTAGGCCACCTTGTCTATGCCTTTGAGCCCCAGAATCGCTCGGGCTTCATCGGGGGTAGCTGGGTCTAGGCTCAGCTCCCTGGCGATATTGACCGCCATCTTTACCTGGTCCGCGCTGGAGGTGGCCAGGTTTCCCCTTCCCGCATACAATGAGTCCTCCATCCCGACTCTGATGTTGGGAGCCCCCATGGCCATGGCTGTAGCCGCGAGCGGTATCTGATGCCGCCCCGCGCCGGCGACGGACCAGGTGAAGTTGCCCTCGCCGAGCAGGGCTACGGCTTCTTCGTACATGAGGAGGAGATGTTTCACCGATGGCGCCATCCAGCCCACCATAGGGCCAAAGACAAATTGCAGGTGAGGTGGCTTCTTGACCAGTCCTTCATCCATGAGCCAGGTCACGTACCCGATATGACCAAGCTCGTACATCTCGAACTCCGGCTTGGTGTCGGTTTCCAGGAAAGTCCGAGCATAATTGAGGTCGTCCTCGAAGGTCGGAGCGAAGGTGAGGCGCTTGCAGGCGTCCAGATACATCTTCTCCCACTCGAACTTGAATTTCTCGAACCGCTGAGCGAGCTGGAAGAGGCCGATGTTGAACGGTGCCGGGTCAAAAGAGCACATCTCCGGCTTGAGGTTTTTAATGGGGATGAGCTTTTCCTCGATGGTCTGCCCCATCCCACCCCCGGTTGTGGGAAGCAGGATGATGTTACACCGTTTCTTGATCTTGCTGAGGACCTCGTGAAACAGCTCTGGACTGGGGGAGGGCATGGCATTGGCTGGGTTGCGCACGTGAATATGCGCAATGGCCGCCCCCGCCTCGTAGGACTTTACGGCGTCCTCGACAATTTGGTCAGGGGTCAGGGGCAAGTATTTGCTCATGGTTGGGATGTGGACAGATCCAGTGATCGCCGCGGTGATGATAATCTTAGACATTAAAATACCTCCTTAATGGCTTATGGGACTGGTGGATCAATTGCCTATACTTACCCCCTTCGGGATATCCCGGGCGACCCATCGATCCCTCGGGTATGAACCTGCGATGATCCCCAGTCAGGGTGAGAATACGAGAAATGGAGTCATAAGTCAACAGGGGTTGGAGGTGAGCCGGTCCTCGGTGCGGCGGATTTTGTTGGGGGTGGGGATGCGGAGTCCGAAGAAGAGGCGGTCTCCGAGGCATCGGTAAACTTGAAGAGAACTCCATCTGCTGAGGTGGCCAGAACTTTAATCTTCCCTTGAGGATCAATGGACAGTAGGCCCTTATAGGCATCGCAGACAATGAGGTTTTCCTTCTTATCAAATTGAAGGCCCAGGGGGCGACCCTTGGTCTCCGCAAAAACTTCCAGCTGGCCATCCGGCAGCAGACGCATGATTTTTCCGTCCTGCGTTCCTCCGTAGACGCGACCCTGACTGTCCACTGCTACCTCTTCCGGACCATTAATCTTCCCTCCACCTTTATCCTTTCACCCCAATGAGACTGCTTCGTAATTTCAAGAGTCCCAAAGCCCAGACGGAAGGGCATTCACTCGGAATCATGAGGTCCCGCCGCTGGCGGGATTCTTCCATGGATCAAGGCGGGCAGAAAACCAGATATTTCCGCTGTCCTACGAATCCGCCTTTCGTCTGCGGAGACAGGGCGGAAAGCCTGGATAGCTTTTTCTCCCGCCTGGGCTACGATACAGTCTCCGCGGGGAGAGGGCGGGGTGAGCGGGCGAAGTAGGCTGCATGATGTTCCATTACTTTTGCGAAGCTCAATAAGATGTCGATATATGGTATCAGGTTTATCAATTAGGGGTTGAAATCTACGATATCACGAGAAAATGGTT
>CAYQWO010000084.1:0-10943 GCA_964421095.1 uncultured Syntrophaceae bacterium | reverse complement strand
TTATGAAAGGGGGGAATGGGGGATTACCGACACTTGGTTGCCGAAAATCTCATTTACCCTTTCTTGCATGCGCCGCAGAGCCCGCTCATCGAAAGGCGCAACATTCCGTAAATCTTCATCCATGGCGCTGCGGGGATTGAAGTTCTGCAGAGTGAACCGCCGGGCTCCCCGCACCTGCTGGGCCAAGGTATAGACTTCCTCCTCCTCCATCAGGGTGGGAACCAGAGTGCTGCGAAATTCATAATCTATTTTCCCCTGGAGGAGAATGTGAATACTTTGTTGAATCCGGGCCAGCCATCCGTCATCCAGGGAAATGCCGGCGATCGCCGCGTAGCGGTCAACCCGTAGAGGGCCCTTGAGGTCCATGGCTACGTAATCCACCAGGTCCGCATCGATGAGTTTTTGTAAGACTTCCGGATGCGTACCATTCGTATCCAGCTTAATGCCCAGGGAACCCCCGGGTGGGGCCATCCCTTCAGCGCACCTGAGGTCATGAATTAGAGAAGGAAGCCAGGGATGAAGGGTAGGTTCTCCCCCCGTCAAACAGACTCCGTCAATCCATCCCTTCCGTCCCCGCAAGCATTGTAGGATTTCTTTCAGGGGAAAATTCGGGTACTTCTCCGGCAGCAGGACTAATTGATGATTATGGCAGTAATGACAGCGAAAATTGCAGGAGGGCAGGAAAAGGACGGCCACGACTTTTCCCGGCCAATCGGAGAAAGAGGTCTCGGTAAATCCTTTGATGGGATAGTCCATTTTTCGCCGTCAGCAATCCGGTATCAGCTTTCAGCTTCATTCTGACTGCCGACTGGGGATTGCCGATCTCTTATGGCGTGCAGGTAATTCTTGATGCGAATCGCCCCGGTAAGGGTCGAGTTGTCATCCAGAACCAAAATGGGCAGTTGAGTCTCGGCTACCCGAACCAGCTCATGCCAGGCCAGGTGGGCTAAGGATTCGTGGTTATCCGGACTCAGTACTTCCACTTTCACCCCCAGACTCTTCAAGTCCACGTTCTTCTTTACGTACTCACACTTCTCACACCCTTCCTTGGTAAAGAGCGTCAACCCACCCCTCCTTTGGTTTCGAATGGGACGCAGATTTACGCAGATGGACGCAGAAAAAGATAAAAAATAAAAGATTAACCGCCGAGAGCGCAGAGGACGCAGAGAAGAATTAAAATGGAAATACCCAAAAAAGATCAGATTCTTTTGAATTTTGTCTCTTGAATGGGTGGATTCTGCGTTCTCTGCGGTGATGCGTTTGATCTGTGTCCGAAATTTAAACTCGCAATCCGGCTGGGGCAGCCAGCCTTTCCCGTCTGGGGATTTCCCCGTCGCTCTTGGATTCCGCAGCCCCCTCCGCCGAAAAATATCCCTGGTTGCGGTAACGATCCCGCAGTTCTCCTAACTTCCCCTTGTTCCAGCTGGAGACTTTTGTGAAATAACCCGTGATGCGGGTAATGCCTTCGATCTGACTCGATCCGCAGTAGGTACACTGCTTGTGCAGTCCCCGCGCCGTGCGGCCGCAGGCCGTACAGGCCGTGAACTCTGGCGAGAAAGCAATCTGGTCGTTCTGGGAATTCCGGAAGACTTTAACCACAAAGTTGGCCAGGGATTCTTTGGAAGGCCGGGCCTCTCCCAGCCAAAGATGGGTCAGGGCTCCGGCCTCGATCAGGGGATGGAAGAGTCCTTCCTGGCGCACCCGGTCGATCGGGTTTACGACCGAGCCCACGTTCAGGTAAGTGGAATTGCTGTAATAGACTTCTCCCCGGGAGATATCCCCCTTGACGATGTATCCCGAGCGGGGAGAAAAATCTCTCAGATCCAGCTTGGCAAAGCGGTAGGCGGTGCTCTCGGCGGGGGTTTGCTCCAGGACAAAACGCATGTTATATTTTTTGCTCATCCTCTCCGCCAGCAGCTTCATGTAGGCGATCACTTTCAGGCCAAACTTCAAAGCCTCGTCCGATTCATGAATCTGTTTTCCCAGATGAACCTGGACCATCTCGTTCAGGCCCACCATCCCAATCAAGTTGGTCACCCGGTGCATGCGCAGGTATGGCATGCCGTCTTTATTCATGGTCAAAAGCGCCAGCGGTCCATTATCCCCCAGAGCGAGCAGACGTTCCAGAAAATACTTCTTTTCCAGGTGAGCCTGCACGGCCTTATGGAAGACTTCCTGGATTTTCGCGAAGAGTCGGGGGTCATCTCCGCCGCACTGGTAGGCGATCCGGGGGAGATTGAGCGTAACGTTCTGCAGGGCGCAATAGCGCATGCGCCAGGGATATTTGGCGTCTTCCAGGTCGGATGGCTCCAGTTTGAAGGAGAGCCGGCAGCATTCAGAAACCTTGGCCGTGTTGCCCCGGTCGAAGACAAAATAGGTATTTCCCTTTTCCGCGGCTACCTCGCAAATATGGTGCAAGAAATCCAGGTGCCCGGGGGTTTGAAAGAATTTTTCCGTGATGTGCACCAGGGGCTTGGGGAAGAAAAAAGGCCGACCCACGGCATCGCCCTCCTGGTACACATCGAAGAGCGCCCAGACGAAACGCTGGGCCTGGCTGGCGTATTCGGCATACGTTTTCCCGGTGAACTCTCCGCCCGGCCCGATAGCGATCACGTTTTCGAAGTGCTTGGGAACTTCCCAGTAGAGGTTGATATCCGTGAAGATGGCCTGACCACCCCGGGCCACGGCTTGCTGGGAGAATTCATAGATGAGCATCTGGGCCAGCTGATGAACTTCTCGATCACTCAGGCCTTCAAGATAGGGGGCAAAAAACAGGTTGACCGCATCCCATCCGATCGCTCCCGCAAAGTTGCTTTGCAGCGCCGCGGCGAACTTGACCATGTGAGCCAGGAGAACCTCGGGATGTTTGGCCGGTTTGGCCATGGAGAGAGAGTTGGGCAGGTTAAGGCCGAATTTTTTAATGAACTCCAAAGACTGTCCGGAACAATACGGGCGGTCGATGAATCCCAGGTCGTGCAGGTGCAGGTCTCCCCGCATATGGGCGTCGCCGATTTCCTGGGAAAAAACGTTCAGCAAGGCATATTCTTTCTTGATCCGCTCGGCCAGGGTCAGGTTGGTAGCCTCGGGACCATGAGGAACGTTGGCGTTTTCTCGGTTGGGGTGCAGGATGAGTTGATCCACATCATAGAGCGGTACCCCCAGCCGGGTGTGCATTTTTCGGGCTTCTTCCAGACCCTTCTCGATCAGCTTGGCATCCACCAATTCCCGAATGAGGGGGGCAGTGACCAGGGAAATCTTGGAAGCGATGATCTGCTCTTCCACTTCCCGGCTGATTTTCTCGGCCGTGTCCAGGTCGATGGTCGTTTCCCGCAACAGAGCGTCCACAATACGCTGCCGATTCCAGTCAGATAGCGTCTCGCTGGAAGTGCGGACGAATAAGGCCATATCCGTGGTTTCTTTCTCCAGGCCCCCGATGGCGAACCAAGAGCGCGAAAGGGGGGCTTGGACCCCTTCTCTACCACCATCCCCGCCAGCGATCCCAGCGGGGGCGGCATTGGCCTGGGAGGAACCGGCATCCTTTTCTTTTTTTTCCTGCTCCGGTCTGCCCGGACGTCCCTCGGGGTCAACGGCTCCCATGTACCGACCTCCTGAAAAAAGTAGCTTATCTTGTATAGAAGAAATAATTAACCACTATATATAGTGTTTGTCAAGAGAAAAATGGGGGATTGGCGAAAAAAAATCCCTTACAGCCAGGTCCCACATTTTTCTCTTTGAGAACGTGATGTTGGAAATAAGGCGGCGAAAAGAATTTGCCGTCCTCATCCTAGTAACGAGAAGGGCAGAGGGGAAGATTCCTACTGGAGCCCTTCGGCGATTTTCACCGTAAGGTCTCCCATCATATTCGTGTAACTTCCCAGTTCATTATCGTACCATCCGTAGATTACGGCCTGGGTGACAGGGATTTCAACTGGGCAAGGACCTCCTTTGGGCAAGGCCTCCGGGCGCAGCCCTGGAATCTTGGACAGATCCACGCATATATGGGCTGTGCGCGTGTGGGTCTCCTCCCCCTCGATGACCGCCGCAGCATAGGGCGTTCCGATGATATCCGAAGATACGTTCTGGCGGTTGCTGTAGCGCAGGTATTTGCTCATGTAGGTCTCGGAGGCTTTCTGGTAAACCTGATTGATGGTTCCTCGGTTGACTGGATGCTCCGGGCTTTCGTCCTGAATATTCATGACCAAAATGATCAGCGAGCCCGTGCTGGTCGGAATGCGTACGGATTCGGCGATGAAGCCGATGCGTTTCATCTCAGGAATGACCAGCCCCAAGGCCTTAGCCGCCCCTGTTGAAGTCAGAATGATGTTGTTCATGATGGAGCGATTCTTCCGCAAGTCCTTTGATTTGGGGTCGGGGAGGCGATCGAGCACCTCCTGCGACCCGGTGGCGGCATGGACGGTCACCATCGAGGCCGAAAGGATTCTATCCGCCCCGAAATAATCCAGCAGGGGTTTGACCATAAAAGCCAGGCAGGTCGTGGTGCAGGAAGCGGCCGAAATCATGCGGTGCCGGTTGGCATGGTAGTGGTCGTCATTGATTCCGATCACCATGGTGGCGGCATCCTGGGGCATGGAAAGCGCTTTATCCTTGATCTTGAACGGCGCCGAAACAATGACCTTCTTGGCCCCCGCTTCCAGGTGCCCCTGGATCGACCCATTCTTTTGATCGGGTGGGGCGGTAGGGTCCAAAAACTTTCCCGTAGCATCCACCACCAAGGGAACTCCCAGGCTTCTCCAGGGGAGGTCCTTAGGGTTGCGGTCTTTCCGCAGGACCGTCACGGGAATTCCATTGACCTCAAATGTCCCGTGCTCCTCATTCAAATTTTCTATGACCCGACCCGCTTTGTTTCCGTAGAGGTACTGTCCTAAATACCCGTAGGTGCTGTCCCGTTCGATATAACTGGCAATATCTTCCAGACCCCCTCCGGCCTCCCGCCCGATGTTGACGGCCAGCCCAGAAAAATAGCCCCTGGCTACGTGATGCCAGACAGAGAGTTTTCCGATTCGGCCAAGCCCATTAATGCCCAGTTTTAGCGGGCTTCTTTCCCCCTGATTTGTTTGCTTGTCTTTGGCTGCCATCGTGGTCTCTCCTTGCCTAAAAATTTATTTGCAGGACAAAGCCGATTAAAAGCAATGCGAGTGTCAACAACTGACCTGGTCTCAATACTGACAGTGACGCCCACACCGGTTTTACCGGGTCTCGATCCTGATCAACGGAAAAAGAGTTTTACCTTGGGCCGGGGGAAGGATTCTCCTTCAGCTAAGATCTCATGCTTTCCCGCATAGACCAGACCTTTTCTGCCGTCCAAACTGATGTAATCCCCCTGTTTCACCTCTTTGCGGTTGATGAAGCAGCGGCCTTCATTTTCCAGGACTGCCAGGTTGTGGCAGCCGACGACAGCGGTCTTATCCAATTCAAAAGCGACGATGGCCGCATGCGAAGTTTGACCCCCTTTGGCCGTCAGGAGGCCGTCGGTGAGGGAAATTTGCTGAATATCCTCCGGGACTGTGTCTGAACGTACCAAAATGAGGGGCGTGTCCGGCTCCTCCTGCCGCAAGCGCTGAATCTCCTTCAGCGTAAATACGGCCTTCCCGGACAAGGCCCCACCGCTTACCCCGATCCCTTTCCCGATGAAACTCTCTTGCAGGGAGGCCGAAGGCGCAAAAACCTCAAATCTTTCCCTTTTGGTGGAGACCATGTCCCGGGTTTGCAGAATGGAAAAGTCAGGTTCCTTGGGGCTCTCATAGGTAAACTCAATTTCCTGGGGGTTCCACTTCTTCTCATACACCAGGTTTTTGGCGATCTCAAAAAGTCGCTTATATACTTCGGGAAAGTCCTCTTCCAGGCAGATGCCCCCCTCCCTTTCATCCACTTCTTGCTGCTCTCGGGAAATCGGGTACGTGGAAACCAGCCCCCCCACGATGTCCTCACCTTGGTTGCCCGGGGTGAAATCCCCCCATAAGGCCACGCGCCTGATTTTACGGTACGGATGAGCGGTAAAAATCACCCCGCTTCCGGAAGAAAGGCTGAGATTTCCAAAAACCATGGCCTGGACAATGACCACGGTCCCCCAGGAATCCGAGATGCCCATGATCTCCCGGTATTGTTTGGCCTTGGTGGAGTCCCACGATCCGAGGACCTGCTGGATGGCCACCTGGAGCTGGGCCCAGGGATCTTCATAGATCGTGATCTGCCTCTCTTCTACTGCGCGGCGATACGCCAGGGCCAGTTCTTTCATCTCTTCCCCGGAAAATTGCCTCTTCTTCTCGACTCCATACTTGAATTTATGGGTGCGCATGAGCTCGTTGAAGACTTCCCGTTCCATGCCGAAAGACATGCCCCAAGATTGGATGAACCGGCGGTAGTTGTCCCAGGCAAACCATACCTCTCCCGTGGACCGGGCCAAACTTTCCACGATCTCCTCGTTGATTCCCACGTTCAGCAGCGTGGCCATCATCCCGGGCATGGAGATCGTTGACCCACTGCGCACCGCCAGGAGCAGCGGGCGGGCAGAGCTCCCATACTCTTTTCCCGTGGCTTGCTCGACCTGGTGAATCCCCGCGCGGATTTCCCGCTCAAAATGATCGCGCGCATGCTTATAACGGTCGATGATGCGCCAGCAACGAAAAACCTCCGTAGTGACAATAAAGCCCGGGGGGACCGGGATCCCTTCGGAAGCCAAGACGGCCAAATTGTATCCTTTACTCCCAAGATGGATGAGGTCGTAGGTCAAAGGGTTGGGATGGTGGATGGAGCAGGTGACTTTTTTCGGGTCATAAGTCATCAGCAGGTCGAGGTCAGTCTCGTTCAGGGTCTCCTTCTGCTCGGAGAGGGTTAATTGAATGCGGGCATGGAAATGATCCAGATACTGCAGGCCAAAGGTGCCGAAGATGAGATCCCGGAGAAACCTCTCCCCGATCCGGTGGGTAAACTCGCTCGGGGCGACCTCATCGCTGGGGAGATACTTGGGCAGAAGGTTCTCCCGGCCCATCTGGGCGACCAAGTCGTTGAGGTTATCCTTATGGGCATTTACGTAGTAAACAGAAATAATGTCTTTAACCCCTTCGGAGAATCCCCGGAAGATATCCAGGTACTGCGTGAAGCTGAAGCGTTTGATCTCCAGTGACTTTTCTAAAAGCTTCAGATGCATGTCCAACCGCTGGGAGGAGATTCCGTCCAGTTGCATGGCCCGGAAGAAGTACCGGATGACCGAGATGACCTGAATCAGGGTGGCCCGGGTGATGAAGGAGAGGTCGAGGGAATCGATCAGCCGTTCAAAATAAATATTGGCCAGGTTTTCCAGCCGGAACGTCAGGCCAAGGGCATCGAACTTCTTCTCTCGGTACCGCCCATACATCGAGGGAATATCCACCGCGATGTGCCGCTTGCGGTAAATGTCTTCCCGGGCCTCAAAACGCTGCGGGGAAACAATGATCTCTTTCAGCCCCTCCAAGTACGTCAGGATACTCTCCAGGCACTCCAGGGTATCATCGCGTTCCAGGACTTTCTGGAGCTGGTCCAGGCCTTCGAAACCCCAGCGCGCCGCCTCCTGGAGGTGATAGCGAATCTCCTGGAAACCCAGGTTGTACTTCTGGTTGACCAGGCGGTAGATTTTTACCAGCTGAGCTACCCTTTTTTTCTCCGGGTCAGAGATGGACGGCTGCCCGTCCATGAAAGCTTCAATCTCCGCCTCGGTCAGCCCCAGCAGGTCTTCGTTCTTGGATAATCTGTTCTCTTCAAAAAGTTTCTGGACCAACGTGTGGGCTTCGTCGATGAAAGGACCTTCCGTTTGCAGTTGTCCATAGACCTCCGCCGGCAGAAAGCTCCTCAGCCCGCTTTTATCCTTCGCCCGCCAGAATTGGAAGATCTCTTTGATAAAATCCTCGATCAGGTTGCTACTTTCCACATGGCTTTGCTTGCGCAAGAAATGGATGAGGGGGTCCTTGCGGTTGGTGATCTCATCGATTTCCGTGGTTACATCCCGGAGCGGGCCCTCGGCCCCGATTTCATTGAAATAGACCGGGATGAGTTTGGCCAACTGCTTGATCAAGTTGTACACGGGCTCGATGTCGGCGTTGAGCAGCTTGGTCATTTCTTTCTGGAAGAGGTCTGAGTCTCGGATGCAGGTGCCCCCCAGTTTCAGGTTGATGATGAGGGCGGAAAGGAGGGTGCTGCACCATTTGGGGTTACGGCCGATAATATCCAGCCATACCCGCACATTGAGTAAGTGGCTGGGGTTGCAGATCAATTGCCAGTTTACGTCCACCCCCTGCACGTTCGGGTATTGAAATCCAAAGTGCAGAACTTGCTCTAAGAACACCTCGACCAGCGGACTGTATCCGCGGTTAAAAACTTCGGCTCCGATGGTGCCGATGCACTGCAGAGCAGTCTGGGGGTAATTTCCCACGCTGGATTTAAGCAAGGAGAAAGTCTTGAGCAGAAAATCTTCCATCCGCTCGGGCGGTTCTTGGCGGATCAATTCGACCAGCGTGTGGTTGATCTCCCGCAGCGTCTCTTCATGGATATCCTGCAAGCCCTGGATCTCCATGATCTTGAAAAGGGAGAGAATCTTCCAGTTCTTGGTCAGCGAATCTTCTCTCGCCGCTTCCGCCTCGACTGCCGGGCGGCTCAGACGGTGCGGAATTTCTTTGTAGCCTCGGACAATCTCCATGTAGCCAGGGAGGGTAAGGAGCTTCCGTAGGGTTTCCCCGGAACCATCCTGGGAGGAAAGTTGCTCCAGTTGTCCCAGGTAGCGGCTGAGACGTTGGTGCGAGATTCCCTCAAAAATGCCCGCCTCGAGGTCAAAGGGCCTGGAGGAGCCGCCGTCATCCTTGACAAACCACAGTTGGGGGTCTTCTTGTTTGAGCCAGTACCCATAGGCGGCCCGCAAGGTTCCAGCCAGGAGTTCATTGAATTCACCCAGTTCAGAGCCTTCTGGCAATTTCCGGAGCAAGGCCTGGCCGATCCGCTTCAAAGGGATGTGGCTGGAAGCTAAGAAGAAGAATAGCTTTTCCGGAAGGGCCGACAGGCGCTGGAAGCAGGCCCGCAGAACGGGCAGGAAGTTCTGCTGGTTGACTCCGTCCAGTTCACTGGCCACTTTTTCCAGATAGCCCAGGAGATAATCCACTGCCCTGACCTGCAAGGCTTCCCGGCCGGAATTTTTTACGGCGTCTAAAAAGACATCCAGGATTACGGCAATGGCCTGCGCTCCTTGCGGATGACGCGCGTAGGAGGCAAAATGCTTCAAGGCGAAGGCCCGCATCTCCGGCAGGATTATTTCCCAATTTTTGAAAGGATGATTCAGCTCAAAAAGGAGGGCTTCGATTGTTTTCAGGATTCCCCGATAGTCGGCCACCGCTTCCCGCAGGACATTGTATTTGGGGTCCACGGCAACCTGGTCTACCGCAGTCTGTTCCAGGTTGATGCGCAGGGCCTCAGAATCGAGGACTCCCTCCGGAATCTCCCTTTTCTGCCAATTGGGGTCCGCTTCTTTCGGACCGCGATGCATGGCCATCAGACCCTTCCTTAAACGGGCTTTTCCGAATCCATGTGTAAAATAAGGTCTAATACCCGATTGGAATAGCCCCACTCATTATCATACCAGGCCAAGACTTTCACCATGGAGCCGATCACTTTTGTGGATTGCCCGTCGACGATGGACGAATGAGGATCTCCGACGAAATCAACGGAGACCAGGGGTTCATCCGTATAGGCCAGGAACCGGTTGGTCGCCTCCTTTAGCGCCTGGTTCACTTCGTTCACCGTGACGTCCTGCCCCACCTCCATTACCAGATCGACCAGGGAGACGTTCGGGGTGGGGACGCGCACGGCCAGTCCGTCGAACTTCCCCTTCAGTTCCGGGATTACCAGGGCGACGGCCGAAGCGGCCCCTGTTTTGGTGGGAATCATGGAAAGTGCCCCGGCCCGAGCTCTCCGGAGGTCGCTATGGGGATAGTCCAGGATGCGCTGGTCGTTGGTGTAAGAATGCACTGTGGTCATCAGTCCCCGGCGAATTCCAAATTTATCCAGGATGACTTTGGCGACTGGCGCCATGCAGTTGGTCGTGCAGGAGGCATTCGAGACGATGTGGTGCTTATAGGGATCATAATCCGACTCGTTGACCCCCATGACGACGGTGATGTCTTCGCTCTTGGCCGGAGCGGTGATAATGACCTTTCTCGCTCCGGCATCCAGATGGGTACGGGCCCGGCTGGCCTCGGTAAAAAGCCCGGTGGACTCTATCACATATTCCACGGAAAGGTCTCTCCAGGGAATTTGCGATGGGTCTTTTCTGGCAGTGATAACCACATCCTTCCCATTGACCACCAACCCCTTCTCCGTGACCTTGACCTCTGCCCGCAAACGCCCCATGACGGAATCGTATTTCAGCAAATGGGCGGAAGTGGCGTTATCCGTCAGGTCATTAATGGCTACGATATCGATGTCCGAGAATTCCTTCCCCTGCAGAGCGGCTCGAAATACACTCCGGCCAATCCTGCCGAAGCCGTTAATCCCAGCTTTGATGGGCATATGATCTCCTTTCTTATAATTATAAGGTATGTTTCCAGTGGCCGGAAGATACAATTAAAAATAACACCAAGTACCCCCCTTGTCAAAGCTTTTCGGCATAAAAGGCGTTGACTTTATTGCTAAAAAAACTTTATTATGATTTTAATGTTCATGTAGTACCTTCTCTGAAAGGAGGTAAGTGCACTATGGATTTTAAGAGTATTGATCAGTTGGATATCAAAGGGAAAAAAATCTTTCTGCGCGTGGATTTTAACGTGCCCATGGATGAAAAAGGGAACATCACGGACGAAGCGCGCATTCGTGCCGCCTTACCGACGATCCAACACGCTCTTAGACAAAGCGCCAAAATCCTCATGGCCTCCCATCTCGGAAGACCCAAGGGAAAGCCGGAGGCC
>CAYQWO010000083.1:4251-10955 GCA_964421095.1 uncultured Syntrophaceae bacterium | reverse complement strand
TGATCACTTCTTCATTGTCGATGATTTTCTCCGGCACGTCTTCGGCGATCTTCTTTCCGTAGTCCAGAACCACGACCCGGTGGGAAATGGGCATGATGACCTCCATCACATGCTCGACCAGCAAGAGAGTTATTTTTTTCTCATGGAGTCGGCGAATGACTTCCAGGGCTTCCTGCGTCTCCTTCTGATTCAGGCCGGCCATGGCTTCATCCAGCATGAGCAGGCGGGGTTGAGTCATCAAGCTGCGGGCCATCTCCAGTCTTTTTTTATCGGCCATGGTCAGGGCCGATCCGCGCATGTTTTTCTTCTCGGCCAGGCCGGTAAAATCCAGAATCTCCAAGGCCTCCCGGTAAACTTTGCGAGTGCTCAGGCTGCGGACAAATCCCCCCACCATCAGGTTTTCCAGAACGGTCATATCTTTAAATGTTTTCACTACCTGAAAGGTGCGCGCAATGCCCAGGTGGCAGATGCGGTCCGCCGGCAGAAGTGTGATGTCCTGGCCTTCAAAGATCACCTGCCCGCTGTCAAAAGGATAAAAGCCGGCAACGCAGTTAAAGAGGGTCGTTTTGCCCGCGCCGTTGGGGCCGATCAAGCCGACGATCTCTCCTTCTTCGAGGTCGATGCTTACATTATCGCAGGCGACCAGTCCGCCAAACCGTTTGGTCAAATTCTTGACCTGCAAGATGGCCATGGCTCTTTATCTCCTACCGCAATTTTTTTATCCAGCCCATGAATCCTTCGGCCTGAAAACGGGCGATGAGGACAATCAACGCGCCGTAGATCATCAGGTCAATCGCCTTGCCCCCTCCTCCCAGATAGGTGCGGGTGAACTCCGAGAGGGGAACCAGGACCAGCGCCCCCAGGAAGGGCCCCCAGACGGTCGCCACACCCCCAAGAATAGCCACCAGACAGATCAAAATAGAAAGCATGAGGGGCAGGACACTCTCGGGGTCGATGAACAGGACATACTGGGCATAAAAAGTCCCGCAGACCGCCGTGAAGAACGCACTGATGGCCAGGGCGATGCTTTTGTATTTGGGGATATTGATCCCCAGAGAACGGGCCGCATCCAGGTCCCCCTTGATGGCTCGAAAATAGAAACCGAGCCATGATCTTTCGATCAGGTAGGTTACAAAAAACGTAATCGCGGTAATACCCAGAGCAATGTAGTAATACGGAACTTTCGTGGTATGAAATTCGAAATTGGCGAAGGATTCTTCCAGGATGGGAAGATAGAGGCCAACAGCTCCCCCACCGCCCTTCCAGTTGACCATACCGATCTGAGTAATCTCACCGATGGCGATCGTTGCGATGGCAAAGTAGTGGCCGGCCAGGCGGAAACAGGGGTAACCAATGATCTGGGAGAGTCCCACAGCTAGGCCGGCCCCGGCCAGCATCCCCAGCCAAGGGGAAACGCCCCACTTCATCAGCAAAAGGGTAGAGGTGTAGGCTCCGGCTCCAAAGTAGACAGCGTGTCCCAGGGAAATCTGCCCGGCATATCCCCCGATGATGTTCCAGGACTGGGCCAACGTGGCATAGAGAAAGATCATGATCATGATATGCTGCGGAAAGGGCAGGGTAAAGAGAGCCGGGAAAATCAGCAGAAAGGCGGCTATGACCACCAAAAACAGGATCTTCCCCCAATTTCCTTTTTGTGAGTCCATATTCGTTTTTTCCTCAAAATTCAATAACGGCCCCAGAGTCCCTGAGGCCGGATGAAGACGACAGCCAGGTACAGGACGTAGACCGAAAGATACTTGAAAGCCGGATCGATGAGGAGCCCGCCGAAGGCCTCGACCAGTCCAATGAGGATCCCGGCAATAAAGGAACCGGGGATGCTGCCAAACCCGCCCAGGGCAACCGCCACATAAGCGATCAGGGCAAAAGTAAAGCCTACCTCGGGGAAGACGTAGAAAAAATTAGCCAGGAGAACACCCGCGACGCCCACACAGGCTGAGCCAATGCCCCATCCCAGCGCAAAGATCCGGTTGCTGTTGATGCCCATCAGGGAAGCGGCCTCCCGGTCTTCACTGGCAGCCTGAAGGGCCAGCCCGATCTCGGTCTTGTTGATGAACCAATAGAGGAGGGCAAAGCCAATGGCTGACATAATGGCCGCAACCAGCTGGGGAAACCCTATAAAAATGCCGCCGGCGGAGATGCGCCCAGCCAGAAGAGGGTTCTGAACCAGGCGGTAATTGCCCGTCCATAGGAATTGGGCCATACTGTGCAAGAATACGCCGAGACCGAAGGTGGCGAAGATCTGGGCCAGGAAGGTGGTATAGAGGATCCCCTTAATGATGAAAAAGTAAGTAGCGATTCCTAAGAGGAAGAGCAAGACGGCCCCCATGGGGAGGGAAAGCAGCGGATCGACCCCGAAGAGCGTATACATCCAGAACGCCAAAAACATGGCCAGCATCATGAACTGGCCGTGGGCGAAGTTGACGATCTCCATCAGCCCCCAGATCAGGCAGAGGCCAACGGCCACCAGGGCGTAGACGCAACCCATGAGCACACCGCTGAGAAGCGTTTGCAGGATGATTTCCGAGGTGAACATGGGAGTCCTTTTCTGAATAAGCGGGGGCGGGATCCAATCCGCCCCCGAAGAAGAGGAGAAAAATCTTACTTTCTCTCAGACCACTTGGGAAGAGGATACACCAGCTCCTTGACCGCAACTTCGAAGGGCCAGGCCAACCGCCACTTCGCGTCATGCACCTGGAGCATGAGGGAAACCGCTTTTATATTCTGGCCGTTGTTTGGGTCAAATTCGATACCGTCCCAGGAGCAGATGCATTGTTCCGGAGGAATCTTGGTGGCCAGCAGGGCCTTGCGGATGGCCTCCGGGTCGGTGGAGCCGGCGCGGTTAATAGCGTCGGCCAGTACAATCACCCCCATAAAATTACGGGCCGAGTTGGTGTTCAAGTCCACTCCAAAACGCTGCTTGTAAAGGTCGTTCACCTGCTTGACCAGAAGTTTTCTTTCTCCCATGTCCACTGAGAATTCATCTCTTTGCAGGATGTATTCGGATTTCTTCCCCAGGGCCTCCAGGAAAGCAGGCTCTCGATAACCTCCGTCATTAAAAATTAATGGAGGGTTGTAATCCAGCTCGTGGAAGGTCTTCATGAATAAGATCCCATCGGCCGTGTAGGAAGCCTGCAGGAGCATGTCGGTTTGCTTTTCCACCATCTTCAGCTTCTGAACCTCACTGGTTAAGCTGGTGGACCGGGCCGGGTAGGCAATTTGGGTGACAATATGGAAGCCATGTTTTTGGGCGTACTCGGAGCCAAAACGGGCGGCATCGACTCCCCAGAGAGTATTCTCGTGGAGCACAGCCACATTCCGGATCTTCCCCCCTTTCTTCTTTAACACATCTGGAATGAAGCGGGTCCACATGAAATCCCTAAACCAGATCTCATCGTCCTGGGTGACCCGGAAGAAATACTTGAACCCCCTCTTGATCAGCGTGGGAGCAATCGCATCGGCATCGAGGAAGGGGATCTTCCGCCGCTCCGCAGCCTGGGAGGCCGGGGCAGTCACGCCGCTGATGTAGCAGCCCATCAGGGAGTTGACCTTCTCCTGGGTGATTAAACGCTCGGCCTCACCCATGGCCTTGTCGGGGATGTTCTGATGATCGGCAAAAAGCATTTTGACCTTGGCGCCCCCCAGGTTGGGCAGGCCTTCAGTCTTGGCCAAGGGAAGGTTCAGATCAAACTTCCCGTTGATGATCTCCATGGCCAGCTTGGCGCCCTGAACACACTCCACGCCCGTGGGGGCATTGGGACCGGTGAGCGGCCAGATGCCCCCGATGACAATCTCTTTGGGTTGGGATTTTGCCGGGGTCGCCAGGATGGCACATAGCCCCACGGCTAAAAATAAGACCAGAAAAATTTTGCCCGTTTTCATGAGACTTTCCCTCCTTTCTCCTTTTTACAAATTTTCCTTTCCGATCAATTGGTTATCCCAACTTTCCCTTCCCCATCACCTCCCGCTTTGGCAATTTATTTTTTATTCTCAAATAGATAGGGAAAACGGTGCCCCCATCGCTGAAAATTGCAGAAATCTTTAACAAAAGGGGGAGGTTTTGTCAAGTCCAATCTCAAAAATCTTATTTTGTAAACAGACATGGGTGACACTTGTTGAGGTCAGCCGCTGGGCTGACCCATAATGCCTTTGCACGATCGCCACCACCGTGACATGGCTCGGGGGCCAGAAGGGTGAGCGCCGACAGCCTCGGCCGGGCGCAAACCGGCCAAGAAGATAAAAGCATCTTTCCGTCGAAGCAGGCGGGGCGCATCTTCCCGCCCCATCTACGGAGATCCCAGCGCCTCAGGATGTCAAGCTCAGCCGCCTGGCCCCCAAGCCCTCTGAGCCGCGGCCAATTATGAAACCAACCTGGGAGAATCGAGGCTGGGAACCCGGCACAGGGTCACCGCTCTTCCCTCCAATACGAAGCCATTGTGTTACCCATGTTTGCTGACAGGACAAATCTCAAAAATCTTGAAAGAGGGTGGAGGAAGTAGACAGGAAGTCATCGATTTGATATTTATATCCAACCAGGTTTAAGAATGACTTCCAGGGCAAAGGAGGTTGATGTATGAAAATTTCTCAGGACCGAGAGCTAATGCGTGGGGCGATCGATTTCCATGCCCACACGGCCCCAGCCATTTTCCCCCGGCTCATTGATGACGCCGAGCTGGCCAAAGTGGCCATCGATTATGGGATGAGAGCGGTGGTTCTGAAGGACCACGATCAGATTACAACTGGCCGGGCTTATTATGTCAACCGGATGCTGCCGGGCGTTCAAAGCATCGGGACCGTGATCCTCAACCGTTCGATTGGCGGGCTGAATCCTTACGTCGTCGAGGCGGGCATCCAGTATGGCGCCAAGGTCGTCTTCATGCCCACGAATCATGCCAAATGGCACCAGGAATACTACGGACACTCTAACTATCCGGGGCTCAAGCGGGAAAAGCAAACCCCCGGAGAGGGGATCACGATCCTGGACGCGAAGGGAAAAATGAAACCCGAGGTGGGCACGATCCTCGATCAGATCGCGGCCGCGGACGTGTGCCTGGGCACCGGACATCTCAACCATGAGGAGATCTTTGCGCTGGTGGACGAAGCGGTAAAGCGCCAGGTCAGCAAAATTCTGGTCACCCATGGCAATTGGGCATTAACCAAATTCACCCTCGCAGAGCAAAAGAAGTTGATCGCTAAAGGAGCCCACATCGAGTATGTCGTTTTGACGCTCCTCTCACCCGTTTTCCATGAACAGTCGCTGACGGAGTTCGCCGAGTGGATCATGGAGTTTAAGGGGGAACGGCTGGTGCTGAGTTCAGACCTGGGGCAAGTGTACGGCCCCCCTCATCCCGAAGGAATGCGCATGGCCGTCGCGGCTCTTCTCGGCGCAGGCGTGCCATACGAGTATCTGGAGAAGATGACGAAGGTGAACCCAGCTAGACTGCTGAACCTGAGCGCATAGGAGACTGGGGTGGCTTGGCGATGAATAAGAGGATCAAAGAAAGAAGGTTGGTAAGAGCCCCCCACAAGAAAGCCAGTGTATACCCATGCGTTACATCGTAAATGTAGCCGCCCACGAGAGGTCCGATGGCCGCGCTGGGTGAAGAAATGGTGAACATTATTCCAATGATGGAGGCAGCCCGGAGGCGGCCGAAGTAATCCCCCACGATGGCTGAAAAGAGCGTGCTTATGGCCCCGTAAGAAAAACCGAAAGTGGCCGCAAAAAGGTAAAACATGAAGCTGGTGGTTGCGCCTATGATCCAGAACCAGGAGAAGATTTGCAAGGCCAGGCTCAAAATCAATGCTTGCTTTCTTCCAATATGGTCAGAAATATACCCCATAAGCAGACGGCCACAAGTGGAAGAGCCCCCGAGGATACCCAGGGCTATGAGGCCCGACTCTTTGGATAAGCCGATGTCCAGGGCAAAAATCACGAGGTGGACCAGGGGGAGGAAGACAAAAAGCCAGGTGGAAAAGAAGAGGGCCGCCAGCACCCAGAAGGATTGGGTACGAATAGCTTCCGCCGCAGACCAGCTGTACTCTTGATCGGTTGCTTTCTGGGCGGCGACCAAGGGTCTGTCAGGGGCTTTATTGGGTCGGCCATCCGGTTTAAGGCCCAACTTTTCAGGTTGCCCGATTAAGAAAAAGGCCGCCGTGAATAAAACGGTAAAAACGGTCGCACCCAGGATGACGCAAGCCTGGCGCCAGGCAAAAGCGCTAATCAGGACTCCGGTCAACTGGGGAATCAAAATGATTCCCACTCCCTGCCCAGACTGGGCGATTCCTAAAGCCACACCTCGCTTGGCAACGAACCACTTCACAACGGTGGGGCCGGCCGTGATATAGGCGGCACTCATTCCCCAGGAAGCCAAAAGACCGTAGATGATATAAATGTGCCAGACAGCTTCCACCCGGCTGATCAATCCGATCCCTGTTCCCAGGCAGATGCTGCCAAAGATCAGGACAATTCGTGGGCCGAAACGATCTGCCCATGGCCCCAGAACTGCGGCGAGTATTCCATACATAAAAGTGTAAAGGGAGAAAGCGCCTGAAAGGCTCTGGCGGCTCCATCCGAACTCTTGAATCAGGAAAGGAAAAAACACGCCAAAGGAGTATTGGGCGCCATAGGCGATGGCCAGGTTTAAAGAAACTGCGCCCGTGATCACCCAGCCATAGAAGAATTTATC
>CAYQWO010000083.1:0-4151 GCA_964421095.1 uncultured Syntrophaceae bacterium | reverse complement strand
GGGAAGGGGCTACAATACGGCCAGGGCGTTAATTTCGATCAGAGCATCCGGATGGACGAATCCTTTGACTTCAACCAGAGTGCTTGTCGGATATGGTTCTTGGAAATATTTCAAACGTACTTCATGGATGGTCTTCAAACCGCTCATATCTTTCACGAAGACAGTCACCTGGACGACGTCGTCCAACGATCCACCCAGTTTTTTCAGTGACGCTTGGATGTTTTTGAGGCACTGTTCTGTCTGGGCGCCGATGTCCCCCTTGCCCACCAACTGATCCCGCTCGTCGAAAGCAATTTGCCCTGACACCCAGATTAATCTTCTAATTTGGGATAGGTCCAGCGCTATGGCGTTGCAGAAGGCCACCTTCATCCCCATGGCCTGGCCAAAGGGTACACTTTCCTTTTTCATCGCCTTCTCCCCTCTTAGTTTTTCTTTGAATGAATGCTGGATGCTAACAGTCTAAAAGACCAAAGTCAATCTTATTAAAGGCCTCGAATTTTACTTGATAATGGTTTTTAATTATGCAAATCTATTTTTGTCTTAACGGGTTTATGATTTTATTTGGTAATGATTTCTCGATTGCCGCAAGATATATGATGCGGCGAAGGCAAAAAAGATGGATGGTGCTTTTGCGGTCTGGAAAGGAGGATCATCCGATGTCTTACTCGATCGAACATGTGAGCATCCGGTGCCGGGATATCGAAACCTCGATCGACTTTTACCGGCGGATGTTTGATGCCCAGGTCATTCTCCGGCGAAATCCGGCCGAGTCCAGGAGAATCGTCTTTCTTCGTATCGGCGACAGTATGCTTGAACTCATGGGTATGGGGCCGGCCTCCGAACCCGTGGACCCCAGGGAACACTATGGAGTTCATCACATCGGCATCAAGGTCGATAATTTTGACTCTGTTTATCGAGACCTTCAGGCCAAGGGTGCCGAGTTCCTCGGGGCGCCATTCGAACCAACCCCAGGGATTCGCCTGGTTTTCTTGAGGGAACCAAACGGGGCGGTTATCGAGCTGGCCCAGAGAGACCCAAAGGTCTTTCAAGCCGCAATGGATAAGGGAACCGTTAACTGGTAATCCCTGTCTTTCTCCCTGCTACCAAGAAGATCAGGATCGTTGGCTTCCTCTGCATCGGAGGGGTATGGATCTTTTCCTCATCCATGGCATCGTGAAGGAGCTGAGGAGCGAGATTGTTGGCGGGTTCATCACCAAGATCTACCAGATGAATCGCACAGACCTCCTTTTGCGGTTGCGCCGGCAGGCAGAAGAAAAGCAGCTGCTGATTTCCACCCATCCCGACTTCCATCGCCTGCACCTGACAGAGAAGAAATACCCCAATCCCATGGTTCCTCCCCGCTTTTGCACATATCTCCGCAAGCATATTACCGGAGCAAGAATCGTTGATATATCCCAGGAGCCCTATGAGCGGGTGGTGCGCATCGGACTGCAAAAACGAATGGATGCCGGGATAGTCAGGGATATCGTTCTGGTTGTTGAACTTATGGGCAAAGGGAGTAACGTTTTGCTGCTCGCCGGAGATAAAATTCTGGACTGCCTGCATTTTCGGAGAAGGGAAGAAGGGGCCAGCCGGCCAGCTGCCCCGGGCTTGAGCTATTCTCCGCCAGATTCATCGGGCCACTGGTCCCCGAACGAGGTGACCTTGGAGAGAATGAGGGAAATCATGAGGCCCCCGGCGGGGGCATACTGGAGAACGATAGTGGAAAAAATTTCCGGGATCAGCCCGCTTTTGGCCCGCGAAATTGAGTTTGCAAGTGCTGGGACGACCTCGGACCTCTGGAGAAATTTCCGCCTCCTTTTCGAACGTTATGAGCGTTGCACATTCGAGCCGCGGGTTGTCACGCTGCTTAGTGGAAAAATGGTTTTGTGCCCTTTTCCCTTGAAAAGCCTGGAACCGGCCTCAGGAAAATCTTTTGCTTCCATGAACCAGGCCGCTGACGCCTTCTATTTCGAAACCATCATGCAGCGGCAGATGGCCGACAAAAAGCAGGCCATGGCCAAGAGGCTGCGACAGCTTCTTTCCCGCCTGCAAAGAAGAAGGGAAAACCTGCTGCTGGACCGGGAAAAATTCGAAAAAGACGTCGAACTCAAGGCCTACGGAGAGATCCTGGTGGCCCATTACCCCAGGCTGAAAAAAGGAATGAGGCAGATCGAAATCCCCGATTTCCGGCAGGACCCGCCGCGTTCCGTTATGATTCCGTTGGATGAAGCTTTGGACCCGGCGGGCAATGTAGAGCGGTATTTTAAAAGATATAAGAAAGCCAAACGTGGCCTGGAAGTCACCTCGGGGCGCCTCTTACAGACCGAGCAGGAAATGGGCTACCTGGAATCAGTTTTGTTCCAAATAGAGGAAGCCGCGGACTTAGAGGAATTGGAAGAAATTCGCCAGGAGTTACAAGAAGAGAGAATCCTGGTTGTTTCCAGGAAGCAAAAATCGGCGAAGGAAAAGAAAGAGATCTCCCTGCCGGTCCGCCGTTTTCGATCTTCCGAAGGCCTGGAAATCTTCTGCGGAAAGCACAACGCAGGAAATGACTTTCTCCTGCGAAAGCTGGCGCGGGGGAATGATTTATGGTTCCATGCTCAGGGGCTGCCCGGTTCCCACGTCCTCCTCAAAGTTGGCCCAAGGGAGCCGAAGTTTGATTCGATCGTAGAAGCGGCTACGATCGCCGCCTATTACAGCCGCGGGCGGGGCTCCGGGCGAATCTCTGTGGATTATACGCCTGTCAAAAATATACACAAACCCAAAGGAGCCAGGCCGGGCTTCGTCACCTACTCCCAGCAGAAAACAATAAATGTCCAGCCGGAGAAAGAAAAAGTAGAAAAACTCACCATAATTTAGGCATGCAGGAATTTAGGAATTAAATCTTAGGACCCTTGAATCCCGGAATTCCTCAACCCCTCAATTCCTTCATGCTGATTATTTTTATCTTGACAATTATCGGCAGTGCTTTTATATTACGTTTCATCGGTGTTCGTAGCCTTCCTCTCCTGATTGACCATTTTAAGATCGTGCCCAGGTCTCTTTTTGAAGGCGCTGCGGCCATGTAGATAGAGAGCAACCTGCATTATCCTGCATATCATGAAATAAGCGGAGGGTTTGCCTTTTGAAAGGGTCATCCTTCCTTTTGGGTATCGGCCGGCGAGCCTTGCCCATAGGCCTGATTCCTAAATTTGGACTCCGATTACCAAAAGCGAAAACAGGTTTTCTCCAAAACCATTTATTTATCGGGGTGTATTCTTGAACGAAGCGCTAAAGGCCAGCACCCTCCCTCAGATTCTACTGGATAACGCCAAGAAGTACGGCAAGGACAAGATCGCCATTCGGGAGAAGGACCTGGGCATCTGGCAATCTTACTCTTGGCATGATTATTATGAAAATACCAAGATATTTGCCCTCGGACTGGCTTCCTTAGGTTTCAAACGGGGGGACAGGCTGAGCGTAATCGGAGACAATCGCCCCCAACTCTACTGGGCTCAGGTGGCCGCTTTGTGCCTCGGGGGCATCCCGGTTCCCCTTTATCAGGATGCCATCGAAAAAGAACTGGAATACATCATCGAGCACTCTGAGGCTAAGTTCATCGTTGCCGAAGACCAGGAACAGGTGGATAAGATGCTGGTCCTCAAGGAGAAGGTTCCCAGCATGGAGATGATCATCTACGATGACCCCAGAGGAATGCGCCACTACAACCAGCCGTTCATAAAAAGTTTTACGGGGGTTCAGGCCCTGGGCCTGGAATTTGAGAAGGATCACCCTGATTTTTTCGAGCAGGAGGTTAAGAAAGGAAAGGCAGATGATACCGCTTTAATTGCCTATACCTCAGGCACCACGGGGAATCCCAAGGGAGTGGTCCTGACCCATTCCAATCTGCTTACCAATGTCAAGCTCATTTTCCAGGCTGAAGAATACCGGGATGCGGATCAAGTCATGGCCTACCTTCCCATGGCCTGGATCGGGGATTCCATTTACTCATTAGCCATGCTTTTAGATATCGGGTTTACGATTAACTGTCCGGAAGCGGCCACAACGGTCATGCGTGATATGCGCGAGGTTGGCCCCACCGTCATCTTTTGCCCGCCAAGGATTTGGGAGAACATCCTGACCACAATCCGGGTCAAGATGGAAGACGC
>CAYQWO010000082.1:0-11011 GCA_964421095.1 uncultured Syntrophaceae bacterium | reverse complement strand
AACTTTCCGGCCGGAGGTGATCACGGACATCGGCGGGTTCGGGGGACTTTTTTCCTTTAAGGCCAAAAAGTACCGGAACCCGGTCCTGGTCTCCTCGACAGATGGGGTGGGAACAAAGCTAAAAGTGGCTTTCATGGTCGGAAAGCATGACACAGTGGGAATTGACATGGTGGCCATGTGCGTCAATGACATCGTGGTGCAGGGAGCGGAGCCACTTTTTCTCCTGGACTATCTAGCGACTGGGAAACTTTCGCTGGAGGTATCCACCAAGATTATCCAGGGCGTAGCCAGAGGATGCATGGAGGCTGGATGTGCCCTGATCGGTGGGGAAACGGCGGAAATGCCTTCCTTCTATAAAAAGGGCGAGTACGATCTGGCCGGGTTTACCGTAGGAGTGGTGGAGCGGGATCAGGTGATCGATGGCTCGGCCATCACCGTCGGCGACCAATTGATTGGCCTGGGCTCGAGCGGGTTGCATAGCAATGGGTACTCATTGGCTCGAAAGGTTCTGTTCGCCCGCATGGGGTTGAAGGTTACGGATCGGGTGGAAGGTCTTGCCCGGACGGTGGGGGAGGAAATGCTTGTACCCACGCGTATCTATGTCAGAACTGTCCTTCGACTCCTGAAAGAATTTCACCTTCACGGCATCGCCCATATTACAGGCGGGGGGTTTACAGATAACATTCCCCGGATTATCCCTCCAGGATGCAAAGCTGTGATCCGGAAGAACACCTGGCCCGTTCCCCGCATTTTTAAAGTAATCCAGGAAGGGGGAAATATCTCCGAGGCGGAAATGCTGCGCACCTTCAACAACGGGATCGGGATGGTTCTGGCGGTTCCACAGAAAGAAGCGCAGAGAATCCTCTTGCGCCTGAAGGACTTGAACGAGAAGGCCTATCTCATCGGCGAGATCGGCAAAGCGGACAAAGGGGAAAGCGCCATCGAGTACCAGTGAGGTCAGCTATGGTGAACCTGGGTATTTTGGTTTCGGGAAGTGGCTCGAACCTGCAAGCGATCATCGACAATATCGCAGCCGGGCGTCTGGACGCGCAGATCAAAATTGTGATCAGCAATATTCCCGATGTCTTCGCCCTGGAGCGGGCCAAGAGGCATAGCATTCCCTCTTTGGTCATCAGCCATAAGGGATATAAGAGTCGGGAGGATTTTGATCAAAAAATTGTGGAGGCCTTGCAGGCCCATGGGGTGGAGCTGGTGGTCCTGGCCGGATACATGCGCATCGTGACTTCCGTGCTTCTCAGGGCGTTCCCCATGCGGATCATGAACATTCATCCCGCCCTGCTTCCCTCTTTTCCAGGAACCCATGTGTGGCAGACCGAGGTGGATTACGGGGTGAAGTTTGCCGGCTGTACGGTCCACTTCGTGGATGAAGGCACGGACACGGGCCCGATCATCATCCAGGCTGTAGTGCCAGTCTACGACGACGACACGGCAGAAACTTTGAACGCTCGGATTCTGAAACAGGAGCATAAGGTCTTTTCGCAGGCCATCCAGCTGTACGCCGAAGGACGTCTGGAGATTCAGGGACGCCGCGTTCTGGCCAAAGGTTTTCCCAAAACCCCGGACACTTTCCTGATCAACCCCCCAGTCAAAATTTTTGATCGTTGAACTGCGCCCCGCCTGCTTTTAAGGAAGCCCGAAAGGGTGGGGGTAGGAGGGCATATTTGGGGGAATAAGCGGGCGCAAATAAAAGGCTTGCCGAAATTTATGGCTTGTGGTATAAAAAACTTAGCAGGCAAAGAGCCTGCTCTTTAGTTTTTGTATGGGAGGCATCCGATGGCTCGGGCATGTGAAATCTGCGGGAAGAGACCCCACGTAGGGCATAATGTAAGCCATGCCAACAACCGAACCAAACGCCTCTGGTACCCAAATTTGCAGCGGGTCCACGCCATTCAGAATGGCACACCCCGCCGCATCCGGGTGTGCACGCGTTGTCTTCGCTCTGGATTGGTAGTTAAAGCTGTTTAAGCCTCAGGCCTTTTCTCTTCCCTTTCCATCGCGGGTAAACCCCGTAGACGTTCCACTTTCAGGACATTCTTGAGCTTGGTCAGCGCCCGGAAGGCGTTCTGCAGGTGCTTCAAGTCGTGGACCTCTAATTCAAAATTGCATATGGCCTTCTTGTCTTCCGTGGTAGTCACATTGGCCCGGACGATGTTCACTTCCGAGGAGGCTAAAGCCGAACTGATTTCGGCGAGCAAACCTTTCCGGTCGTTGCAAATCACCCGGACACGGACAGAGTGGACGGCCTTTTCTTGCAAGTTCCAGGAGACCGGGACCACCCGCTCCGGATCACTACCCAGGATATTCGGGCAGTCGGCGGTATGCACGGTGACCCCCCGGCCCCGGGTGATGTAACCAGAGATGGCATCCCCGGGCAGCGGGTTGCAGCATTTGCCAAAGCGAACCATCATATCCTGGACGCCCCGGATTTGAATGCCGCTGGGTTCCCGGCGGATTATTTTTGTCAGGCGCCGGAGGCGAGATTCCTCCTTTTTTTCCGGTTCGAGTTTTTCCGAGGGAATGAGCTTACCGATAATCTGGCGGGAGGAGACATTTCCGTACCCGACCTCGGCCATCAGGTCCTCGAAGGACTGCAGCGATAGGTCCCGGATGATCTTGTTCATCTCGTCGGACTTAATGACCTTGGCAAAGTCGAGATGGTACTTTTTGAACTCCCGGTCGCAGATCTCTTTTCCCAGGTCCACCGAACGTTCCCGGGCTTCCGCCTTGATCCACTGACGAATTTTGGTGCGGGCGCGGGAGGTCTTGACGAACTTCAGCCAGTCCTTGCTGGGCTGGTGGGCGGGGTTGGTAACGATCTCGACAATGTCCCCGTTCTTGAGCTGGTAGCGTAAGGGAACGATCTTGCCGTTCACTTTCGCGCCGACACACTGCTGGCCGATCTGGGTGTGAATGCTGTAAGCAAAATCTACCGGTGTAGACCCAATGGGAAATTGTTTTACATCTCCCTTGGGGGTGAAGACGTAGACTTCGTCGGGGAAAAGGTCAACCTTCACCGTCTCCAGGAATTCTCGAGGATCGCGCAGGTCCTGCTGCCACTCTAAGAGCTGCCGGACCCAGGCGAACTGTTTGCTGTCTTTGGGAGCAATCAGCTTTCCCTCTTTATATTGCCAGTGGGCGGCGATGCCTTCTTCGGCGGTGCGATTCATCTCCTCCGTGCGAATCTGAATTTCCACCCGCTCCCCGTATGGGCCGATGACCGTCGTATGTAAGGATTGATAGCCGTTGGCCTTGGGCATGGCGATGTAATCCTTGAAGCGGCCGGGGACTGGCTTCCAGAGCGAGTGGATGATCCCCAGAGCCTCATAGCAATCTTTGACCGTATTGAGGATGATCCGGAAGGCGATCACGTCATAGACCTGCTCGAATTCCACGTTCTGCGCTTTCATCTTCTTGTAGATACTGTAAAAATGTTTGGGGCGACCGCTGACCTTTCCCACCAAGCCGTAGGAGGATAACTTCTCGGAGATGATCGAGCTGACCTCCTGAATATATCTTTCTCTCTCTTCCTTTTTCCAAGCCACTTCCCTCGCCAGGTTTCGGTACTCTTCGGGATGGAGGTAACGGAAGGAGAGGTCTTCGAGCTCTGTCTTGATCCGATCAATCCCTAGACGGTTGGCCAGGGGGGCATAGATGTCCAGGGTTTCCTGGGCGACTTTGATCTGGTTTTCCGAGGGGAGGAACTCCAGAGTCCGCATGTTGTGCAAGCGGTCGGCCAGCTTGATCAGGACAATGCGGATATCTTTGGCCATGGCCAAGAGCATTTTGCGGAAGTTCTCAGCCTGCTGTTCTTCGTGGGTGGCCAGGGTAATCTTGCTGATTTTCGTCAGTCCATCTACGAGGGAGGCGATTTCCGGGCCAAAAGTCTGCCGGATCTCGTCGAGGGTGGCATAGGTGTCTTCCAGCGTATCATGAAGGAGGCCCGAGGCGACCGTGGCGATGTCCATTTTCATGTCGGCCAAGATGGCCGCCACTTCCAGAGGATGGGTGAGGTAGGCCTCGCCGGAAAGGCGAACCTGGCCTTGGTGGACTTTGGCGGAAAAGACGTAGGCCTTTTCGATCAGGCTGAGGTCTGCCCCTGGGAGGTAACGATTGATCTTTTCGATGATGTCATTGAGACGGATCATTTAAAAACAGTTTAAGGTTTCAAGTTGAAAGTTTAAATCCCGCGAAACGCGGGACCAAAACTATTTATCTTGGGAGGCGAACCAGTTTTTCACCCAGGGAACGGCTTGACCCAGTTGGATGATCAGGACTTCTCCGGTCCGGCGGACCTTGACTTCCACGGCCTTTTCTTTCATGGTTTTGGTGCTGAGGGTCAGGCGCAGGGGAATGCCGATCAGGTCCGCATCTTTGAACTTTACGCCCGGGGCTTCTTCCCGGTCATCAAAGAGCGTTTCAATTTTGGCCTCCGCCAAGCTTTGATATAATCTTTCAGCTTCTTGCCGAATCTCCTCCTGCTTGAGGTTGAGGGGCAAAAGGTGCACATCGAAAGGCCTTAAAGGGAGAGGGAAGATGATCCCCTCTTGGTCATAGCTTTGCTCTATCGCGGCGGCGATGATGCGGGCGGGTCCGATGCCATAGCTTCCCATAACGATCGGCTTTTCCTGTCCTTGACGGTCGAGGTAGAAGGCTTTCAGCGGAATGGAGTATTTCGTCCCCAGCTTGAAGATATTCCCGACCTCGATGGCCTTTTCTACCCGCAAGGGAGTGCGACAGGTAGGACAGGAATCTCCCGGCATGGCTACATGGATGTCGGCAAACTGCGCCGCGAAGTGTTTCGCCGGAACGACGCCGCGCAAGTGATAGCCTTCCCGGTTGGCCCCGGCCACGTAAATTCCCTGACGGAGCGAGACATCTGCGACCAAAGAGAGTTTCCGTCCTGGCGGCAGGCCCACCGGTCCGAGGAACCCTGCTTGCACACCAGTATATTCTTTCACTTCCTCCCGATGGGCCGGGCGAAAATCCCCTACCAGTCGTCTCAATTTTTTTTCATGGAGCTTCTGGTCTCCCCGGACGAGGGCCAGAATCGGCCTGTCCGAACCCATCAGGAGTAAGGATTTGATGGTCAGGCGGGGGTCGATGCCGAGGTATGCGGAGACTTCTTCGATAGTACGTGAGTCTGGAGTGGCGACCTCTGCAAACTCCCAAGCGGGAAAAGAGGGGACGGCCGGCTCAGAGTCAGCTAACTCGATGTTGGCGGCATACCCGCATTTTTCGCAAAGAGCCACCTCATCTTCCCCGGCCTGACTTGGGGCCATGAACTCATGGGCGCCGGCCCCGCCCATCATTCCCGGGTCGCTCTCTACGGCGTAATACTTCAGTCCGCATCTTCGAAAAATTTGGCCATAGGCCTCGAAGTGGAGTTGATAGCTGTGGTTCAACCCCTCCGGATCGAGGTCCAGGCTGTAGGAATCTTTCATCAAGAATTCACGAGTGCGCAACACGCCGCCCTTGGGGCGGGCTTCGTCGCGAAGCTTGGTCTGAATCTGATACCAGATCTGGGGGAGATCTCGGTAGGAACGGATTTCCCGCGCGGCCAGCCAGGCCACCACTTCCTCATGAGTCATACCCAGGAGCATATCCCTTTTGGTTCGATCCTTGAGGCGAAACATCTCTTCCCCGATGTCGTACCATCGTCCGGATTGCTGCCAAATCTCTGCCGGATGAAGTATGGGCATGGTGACCTCCTGGCCGCCGATGGCCTTCATCTCCTCCCGGATGATGGCGTTCACTTTCTCCAGAACCCGCAGGCCGAGGGGAAGATAGACATAAAGCCCGGCGGCCAACTGCCGGACCATCCCCGCCCGGACCATCAGTTTGTGACTGATCGCTTCGGCCTCCGCCGGGTCTTCTCTATAAGTTTGGAGCAGCGATCTGGAAAAGCGCATGACCATCCCTTTCATTGGGTTTTGGGTAAGGCTTCTGCTTCTGCGATCAGCGCCCCGACCATTTCCGCTTCTTTGACCTTGCGGATGATCTCTCCCTTGCGGAAGAGCAGGGCCATTCCCTTTCCGGCAGCGATACCCACGTCGGCTTCCCGGGCTTCGCCAGGGCCGTTGACGCTGCAGCCCATGATGGCTACCTGGATGGGTTCGGGCCAGTCGGCGAGACGTTCCTCGACTTGCTGAACGATGGTTGCCAAGTTCGTCTCACTCCGCCCGCAAGTGGGACAAGAAATGATTTCCACACCCCGCCGCCGTAGGCTCAGTGCCCTGAGGATATGGTAAGCGGCCTTTACTTCCAGGGTAGGATCAGCGGTGAGAGATACGCGGATCGTGTCCCCAATGCCCTGGTAAAGGAGGATCCCCAATCCGATGGCCGACTTGATCCCTCCGGAAAATGGGGGGCCCGCTTCGGTCACCCCGATGTGCAGGGGGTAATCGGTTAGCTGAGAAATCTTGCGGTACGCGGAAATCGTCGATAAGGGGTCTGAGGCTTTTATGGAGATCTTGATCAGGTCAAAGCCCTCGTCTTCTAACAGGCGCACATGATGAAGGGCACTCTCCACCAGGGCGTCTGGCGAAGGGAACCCGTACTTTCTGAGGAGTCGTTTCTCCAGAGATCCGGCATTGACCCCAATGCGAATAGGCACCCGCCTTTCCCGGGCGGCCACAGCCACCCGGGCGATGCGCTCCCGACCACCGATATTGCCAGGGTTCAGGCGCAGCCCCTCGACTCCTTGATCGATGGCTTCCAGCGCGAGGCGATAGTCGAAATGGATGTCGGCCACGAGGGGAAGGTCAATCCTTTTCCTAATTTGTCCCAGTTTTTGCGCCGCCTCGCGGTCTGGAACGGCCACCCGCACGATTTCGCATCCCGCCTTCTGCAAAAGAATAATTTGGGCCACAGTTGATGAAACATTCCGCGTGTCGGTCTTGGTCATCGATTGGACAACGATCGGCGCCCCCCCTCCCACAGGAACACGGCCGATGAATATCTGGCGGGTTTTTTTCCGCGGTATGGGTTCAGAAGTTTGCAACTCTCTATCCCGGAGGCGGGGCCTGGCTACCTGAGAAAAAATTACCCAATTTTCCCCCTCAAGAGAATTTTATTCCCTCATTCACTTCTCATTCTTGATTTCTGTTCTAAATATCATAGAAGAGATTCGAGGGGAATGTCAAGAAAGCGCTGGGGCCGAAAAAGGGGAATCCAAAAAAAACCCAGCGACACAAGATGGAGCCGTCAACTGTTTCTCAGGTTTCGACCGGATAGTAGGACAGGCCAGAATAGCGCTCGAAGAAAAGGGTAACTCAGAGAGGGTTATTTTCTTCGCCGCTTCATGGGAAAAAGATGGAGAACTTCCGTCTGATCAATAAAGAGAGGACATCATCCGGTTGCCTATTCTCCTCTATGAATTGTCTGATCTTATGTAGGTCGATCTTTTCGAGGTTCTTGGCGCACCGGCGAAGTACATTTTCCCAATGGGCTTTCTTGAAAATTCCGTAGGATAGCAGAGGGGTTTCTCCTTCCTGGGCCACTTCCACCTCTTCGGCCAACTTCTCCGGGGTAATGGTTTCCACCTCGTCCCGGAAGGCCCGGATGAACTTTTGGATCTCTTCCTCTGTTAAAGGGACAGAGCCATTTCGTGCCGCCATCTGCTTACGCAAGGCCTCCTCTTGAATACTGCAGGAGACATTGGAAACCTGCAACTTTCCAGGAATGAGCTGGTAGAAGGCCGGTCGATCCAGAGCCGGCTTCGTGCGCCGGATCAAAAAGCTTTGCTCCCCGTTGCGGGCCTCAAAATAACTGACCTTCACGGGTTCATAGGAAGGTTTGTCGCTGATATGGGTATCGGGGTCCACCCAAAGCTCTTCGAGGGGATGTTCTCCGTGGTAGCGGAAGAATTCTCTTTGACTTTCCAGGTCCGCTGCCGACCACTCCACCCCAGGAAGAGGAGAAGATCTCACGAAATTTCCAAAGCTTCCCGGATGAGGAATCACTTGATTACACTTTATGCAGCGCATCAATTTTTCGATCATATTTCTTCTCCTGTTTTCCTCCACGCTTTTCAGTGTAACCCGGGCCCCTGATAGATCGTCGGCAGAATGCCTCCGTTGTTGAAGTGTCTGCAAAACAAGGAAACCATATGGGGGTCAAATTGGATTCCCGCATTCGTTTCGATTTCTTCCTGAACTTTTTTGAGAGAAAGGCCCTGCCGGTAAGGACGGTCCGAGACCATGGCGTCAAAGGAATCGGCTAGCGAGATGATGCGGGCCAGCAAAGGAATCTCCTCGCCTGAAAGGCCATCTGGGTAGCCACTACCATTCCACCACTCATGGTGGTGGCGGATGGCCGAAGTGATGGAATGGGAAAAGGCCAAAGGCTCGATCAAATGCACACCCTTGACTGGATGCTGTTGGATGTCTAGACAATCATCCTGAGTGAGGCCGTTCTTCCGAAGGAGGCGATTGCTAAGGCCGATCTTGCCGATGTCGTGGAGGAGGGTGGCAATTTGGAGGTCCTCCTTCTCCTGAGGGGTGAGAAGGAGGTCTTGGGCGATAATTCCTGAATAGAGAGAAACTCGCTCCGAATGGCCGTGAGTGTAGGGTTCTTTACTTTCCAGGATGTAAATGAGAACTTTAAGGAAATCTAAATAATTTATCGAAACCTTCTGCATACGAAAGCTCTCCAAATCAAGAATGGATTCTTTCAGTCCGCTTCCGAGCTGCAACTCTGGGACCCAGTCCAGGCTGGCCCTTAAATGGGATAAGGCCTCACCCTGTCCGTTATCACCAGAAGGGCAAGAGCCTTTTATCTTTTGGATGAGGTTCTTTATCTTCAGGTTATAATTCCGCCGTTCCACCGATTTAGTGACGATGGAAAGAATTTCGGCGACGTTAAAAGGCTTGGAAATAAAATCCACGGCCCCGTAGCGGATAGCTTCTACGGCACTGGCAAGCGTGCCGTACCCGGTAATAATGACGACCTCGACATCGGGATGAAGCTTCTTGATTTCCTTTAGCACATCAATCCCCGAAATCCCTGGCATTTTCAGGTCCAGCGTGACAAGGTCAATTTTTTCCCTACAGATGATTTGGAGGGCTTCTTGCCCATTTGTAGCCATATGGACTTCGTAGATGGGTTTGAGAATCATGCGCAAAGATTCGCGGGGACCAATTTCATCATCCACTACCAGTATGGAGCCTTGGTTTCCCATATTTTACTCCCAGGATGAGATTTCTATCCCTTGCCCATTGGAATAATTTGGTTTTTCAGCAAATTCTATGCCTCGAGATGCTTGAGGCCCTTAGTTTCATAACTCATCGATATTTGTATATATTTTTTAATAAAGGCGAAAAAAAGGGAAAGGCCTGTCCCTTTTTGTACAAACTAAAAACCTAATTGTTCAATTTCGTTACGGTTTTTGGCGAAATAGCGAATAATTCAATGCTCAGAAACCCCCCGGGAGGGGGTGAAATTTTCACGTTCAGTTAATGAAATATCTTCCCGTAAGCCTTCCTGGTTTTTTTCCTCTAGATCTTTAAGGCCCTTGATTCGTTTGACAAGATTATTGATTTTCAAATTATACCGCCGCCGCATGAGTGATTTATTGACGATGGATATAATATCGGGGATGTTAAAGGGCTTGGAGATAAAGTCTCCAGCCCCGTAGTGGATGGCTTCCTGGGCATTTTTCAAGGTCCCATATCCCGTTACGATGATGACCTCAATGTCAGCCTTCAATTTCTTGATTCCCCGTAGGATTTCGAACCCCGACATCCCGGGCATTTTCAGGTCAAGGGTAACCACGTCGATCTCTTTGTCCTGGATGTACTTGAGGGCCTCATTTCCATCTGCGGCGGTGTAGATTTCGTAGATGGGTTTGAGAATCAGACGCAAAGATTCCCGGGGGCCAACTTCATCGTCAACGATCAAGACCGAACCCTTCTGTGCCATCTCTAGTCTCCTTGTGATGGAATTCCAGCTTTATACCCGCGGGTGCGGGTATAGATCCAGAAGTCATATTTTTAATCGTCGTGATTTAAAGAAAGCTTTAAGGATTATTTATGGAAAGGCTGAATCTTTAGGAATTTCCTGGTACGGAAGAACTGGTCGAATCATGTATAAATTTACTGGCTAAGAATTCCTTAATCTTTTTAAAAAAAGAATTTTTTCTTGCGGGGAGGAATCTTTGGCAAAAAAATTGCATCTCAATAGTAAGATTCATTGAAGGGAGAATAAAAGGTAACCATCATGGCTACTGGGAATAAGAAGAAAGATGTTATGCGTTGTCAGCGGTGCGGCGGAAGAATGATTTTCGAAAAGTTTTACGATGTTAATAATGTCTTCTTCGGCTGGCATTGTGTGATCTGCGGCGAAATCCTGGACCCTGTTATCCTACTCCATCGGCTGAGTCAGGATGCTGATCTTCAAATTCCTGAAGAAGAAGAAGAGGTTATGCATTTAGTAAAGAAATATCTTAAATTTAGGCCCAAAGATTTGAAGGGAGGTCAAAAGGGGAAGGGAATCAGCTTTCCCGCCCTTCTAAGAGGGAAAATTAGCATGAATTAAGGGTAATAGAAAGGGTTTTTCCATATAATAAAAAGACCAAGACTGCCTGGGTTCCGAGGAGGTGACCCAGGCAGTTTTTTTTGGTGGAGCCAAAAAAGAAGAATGAGGTAAAAAATGCACAATTTTTTTAATATATCTGGAAAAATTTCAACATTTGTTAAAAAATGACAGGTCGGGCCGGGCAAATTATCAGAAAAATTTGGGGGCGTGGTTTCATCTTGAAATGGAAGAATTAATCATGATATATAATTACCCCAAGCCAGGAAGGAATTTTCCCCCTTATTTTTAAAAAAATATAATGAAATCAACATCCTCATTGTTATTCGGGCAAATAAGCACCGGGAACTGAAAAGGAGCGCAAATCTAAGGATTATTAAAGTGGGGGGGGTTTTTTGAAAAAAATTACTATAGGGGCTATTGGAAAGGTTCGAAATTCTGTTCGAAAGATGAAGAGGGA
>CAYQWO010000081.1:2999-11023 GCA_964421095.1 uncultured Syntrophaceae bacterium | reverse complement strand
TCGGGCAAATAAGCACCGGGAACTGAAAAGGAGCGCAAATCTAAGGATTATTAAGGTGGGGGGGTTTTGAAAAAAATTACTATCGGGGCGATTGGAAAGGTTCGAAATTCTGTTCGAAAGATGAAGAGGGAAGGATGGGAATCTGTGGTGTCAGAGGTGATCCTCGACCCAAAGCTTGAAGAGGCTTTGGAAGGGGTAGAAGATTACTCTCACCTCCTGGTTCTTTTCTGGCTGAGCCGGGTGCAAAAGCGGGAAAGAGGTATGAAAAAAATTCATCCCAAATCACGCCAAGACCTCCCGCTGGTTGGAATCTTTGCCACCCGTACCCAGTATCGGCCAAACCCCATCGGCCTGACGTTGGTTAAATTGATAGGGCGAAAAAAGAATATCCTCCGGGTGCGCGGATTGGATGCTGTGAATGGGACGCCGGTGGTGGACATCAAACCGATTTCTCCCCGGTATGAATTTCCAAAGGATACAAGGGTTCCAAAGTGGTATGATCAATTGTGGAAGGGATCAAAGAAGTGACTTCCCAAATTCCTTGTAATAAAATTAAAGGAGGATTTCTATATTCCCATTTATGCTTCCGGCGAGAAAGCAGAAAGATGCTCGCCAAGTGTGCGGGTAAACGATTCCCGGGGGTGAATGATACAAATCATTTTTTGAAAGAGGAAGTGGGGGAACGAAAAAAATGAACGGGAGGCGACAGGAATGACGAAAATTGTTCAGATAAAAGCCCGGGAGATCTTAGATTCGCGCGGGAACCCTACGGTAGAGGTCGAAGTCTATCTGTCCGGGGGAGCGAAAGGAAGGGCGGCCGTCCCCTCCGGGGCTTCCACCGGGGAGAGGGAAGCATTAGAGTTGCGAGATGGAGACCCCAAACGTTTCTTGGGCAAGGGTGTCCAAAAAGCAGTTCGGAATGTAAAAGAAATGATCGCCCCCAAAATAATGGGAATGGAAGCTATGGACCAGGTAGCCCTGGACCATTGTTTGATGGACCTGGATGGCACAGAAAATAAATCAAAACTCGGAGCCAATGCCATCCTCGGCGTCTCCATGGCCGCATGCCGTGCCGCGGCGCAATCATTGGGTATTCCGCTTTATCGATATATAGGGGGGCCGGGAGCCAGGGAACTCCCTGTTCCCCTGATGAATTTTATCAACGGGGGGGCGCATGCCGACAATTCTCTGGACATTCAGGAGTTCATGGTCGCTCCGGCGGGGGCGAAGAATTTTTCGGAAGCGCTGCGCATGGGCGTAGAGGTCTTTCATCATCTCCGCCAGATCCTGAAAAAAAAGGGCTACAATACTTCAGTCGGGGATGAAGGCGGATACGCCCCTCGGTTGGAGTCCAACGAGCAAGCGATCCAGCTGATCGTCGAAGGAATCAGTCAGGCGGGGTATGTGCCGGGGAAAGATGTTTTTATAGCCTTAGACTCAGCGGCTAGCGCCTTCTACAAAGACGGTAACTATGTTTTCAAGGCGGGCAAGGAAAAAAAACTCCCGAGCGAAGGGATGATCGATTTCTATGAGGGCCTAGTGGAACGATACCCGATCAAATCCCTGGAAGATGCCTTGGCCGAAAGCGATTGGGAGGGGTGGGAAAAATTAACCAGACGGTTGGGAAAGCGAGTGCAAATCGTAGGGGACGATATCTTTGTGACCAACCCCAAAATCTTTCGCCAGGGAATCGCGAGGGGCGTGGCCAATTCCATCCTGATTAAGTTGAATCAGATCGGGACGGTCACGGAAACGCTGGAAGCGGTCCAGATGGCCAAACGAGCCAAGTACACGACAGTTGTCTCCCATAGGTCCGGCGAGACGGAAGATGCTTTCATTGCCGATCTGGCGGTGGCGGCCAATGCAGGGCAGATCAAATCTGGTTCGGCCTGCCGCAGCGATCGGATGGCTAAATACAACCAACTCCTCAGGATTGAAGAGGAACTGGGGCAGGGGGCGGTCTTTGGAGGAGCGCAGGTTTTCTACAGCACTGGGGAGGTTTGATTACTCCCCGTAGTTGTGCGGGCCAGGCCCTGAAAAAACATGCGCCCCGAGGAGAAGCGGAAGCCAAAAGAAGGATTGCGCCGATGATAAAATCGGAATACGAGATTACCCGATACCATTTGGAGGATGTCGCGTGAGGGAAAGACTGGTTTCGTGCCGTCTGGGGAAAAGGATTTGAGGCGCAGGATATCCATCGTTCTCATCGGCTTCCTTTTGGCCGTGGCCATCGGATGGCTGTTCTTACTTTCCAATTGGTCCCAATGCAGTGTTTTCCTGAATGATCTGGCGGTTCATGGGAACATCGATCGCCTCAAATCTTTCATCCTTTCTTACGGCATCTGGGCCCCTCTGGTCTCCGCCACTTTGATGGTCGGGCAATCCGTGATTCTCTTCCTTCCTGCTTTTCCCATTTTTGTGGTCAACGCCTTAGCTTTCGGTCTGGTATGGGGACTGCTCTTGTCCTGGAGCAGCGCGGTTCTGGGCTCAATCACCTGTTTCGCCATTTCCAAGACTTTGGGACGCCCGGTGGTCCATCGGTTGGTAAACCGAGTACATCTGGAAACGGCCGACAGGGCTTTGCGGAAGTATGAAAAATACGTCATTCTTTTCTTCGGGTTCGTCCCGGTGGTTTCCTTCGACGTGATCAGCTATGCCGCCGGCCTGACGCTTTTGACATACTGGGAGTTCATTCCGCTGGTTTGCATCGCCCAAATCCCCAGCGCTTTATTCTACTCCCTCTTGGTGCATAAGATTGACCAGGGGACTTTAGATGTCTATTGGATAGTCGCTGCTGGCCTCTTCTTCCTATTGGGCATCGGGAGCTTAGCCGTGAGGGCCTACCTCGGTCGGCGGGGACGAAAAGAAATATCTCATGCCCCTTCTTAAACCCGTAATCCTTCCTTCCCGAAGTGCCAGCGGCGCCCCGTACATGGAAGCATAAGGAAGTCCATCATGCCCGAGCTGCCAGAAGTGGAGACCATCGTTCGCGGCCTGCGGGACAAATTGCGCGGCCTGGAATTTGCCAAAGTCGAAGTGTACCTGGACAAAAGCATTCAGGGTTCGAAAAAATCGTTCATTGTCTCCCTGCGAGGAAGAAAGATCGTCCGCGCAGAGCGGCAAGGGAAGAACATCATCCTCCACCTAAGCGGTGGGGTGGCCCTGCGAGTTCATCTGCGCATGACTGGAAGGTTGAGGTTCGTCCCCGCCCAGACCCCCCTGGAAAAACATACCCATGTGGTCTTTTCGTTTCAAGACCACCCCGGGCAGCTTCGTTTCGTGGACCAGCGTCAATTCGGCAGGCTCGGCGTGGAAAAGAAAAGGGTAGGGGATAAGCTTAGTTCCCTGGCGGACCTGGGTCCCGAGCCTTTGGAGATTTCCGCAAAAGAATTTATTCGCCGGGCACGCTCGAAACATCGGGCCATCAAGCCACTCCTTCTGGACCAGAGATTCCTGGCCGGGGTGGGGAACATTTACGCGGATGAGGCTCTCCATCGGGCTCGGATCCATCCCCGGCGGCCAGCCGATTCGCTGGAAGAAAAAGCCCTCCGCAGGCTTTACCATGCCTTGCGGCGCATCCTGCAAGAAGCCATCCAAGCTGGCGGGACCTCTGTTCGCAGCTACGTGGATGCCAGCGGTTCTACCGGAGGTTTTCAGCATTCGCTGCGAGTGTATGGCCGAGAGGGAAAGGCCTGTCGGATCTGCGATGCCCCCATCGTCCGGGAGCGCGTGGGGGGAAGGGGCAGCTTTTTCTGCATCCGTTGCCAGCCTTTACGAGAAAACATGTCTGGGCCCGATACCCGATAGAAGTTGGCTCCGTTGCTGGAAAATTTGTTGCATAAAAAAAGACCCCGTTCTAAAATGAGGTCGAGGTCTATACATTCTGGGCTACCGGTGAGGGCCTATGGATCGCCTACAAATTTTGAAAAAATCAATCTTCTTCTCCTCTGCCTCGGAAGCCACCCAGAAGGAAATCAGCCGGCTGTTCGCAGAAGAGAAATACCAGCGGGATGATTACATCTTCTTCGAGGGCGACACTCCCGAGTGGTTGCACATTGTCAAAGAGGGGAAGGTGAAACTGGTCAAGCACTCGGATACCGGAAAAGACGTTATCCTGCAAATCTTTGCACCCGGCGATATATTCGGGGAATTCGCCCTATTTGAGCGCAAACCGTACCCTGCCTCGGCTCAGGCGATGGAGCCTTCGACGATCATGAAACTTTCGCGCAAAGACTTCTTCCTCTTCTTCGGCCGACATCCGTTCGTGGCCACGGAAATGATTATGGAGTTAGGCCGACAGTTACAGGAGGCCCACGCTACCATTAAAAGTCTGGCCGTGGACCGGGTGGAGCAGCGCATCGCCAATATTCTGTTGAAGCTGGCGGGGAAACTGGGGACCCCCGAAGGGGCCGGCATCATGCTCAACCTCGCGCTCACCCGCCAGGATTTGGCGGACATGGCCGGAACGACCGTAGAAACTACCATCCGGGTAATGAGCCGGTTCACGAAGACAAAGATCATTAAGCCGGTCAGCGGAAAGATCCTCATCCTTAACCCCCCAGCGTTGCGACGCATTTCGGAAGGGAAAGAGATCTCCTAACCTTCCCTAACCTATAAAATTAAGGAAAAAAATTTTATTATCTGACGACGTTGATAAATAAGCCAAAAAAATGACAAAGAAATCAAGAGTTGCCGTCCTGGCGATTTCGGGGGGTGTCATTCTGTTTCTTGCCCTGTCTCTGGGCGTATTCGAGTTTTTCAAGAGCGAGACCAAGAAGATCGAATGCGTGGGGGAGGATAGGGGGACTCCCCGTTTCACGCTCTTGAACCTAAAAGGGGAAAGGGTAGACTCCTCCAGTTTCCAGGGAAAAGTGATCCTTCTCAATTTCTGGGCCACCTGGTGTCCTCCCTGCCGGCAAGAGGTCCCCCATCTGAATGAACTTTACAACCAATATAAAAAAGATGGGTTGGAGGTCATCGGCATTGCCCTGGATCGCGGAGGGCCAGAGGAGGTGCGAAATTTCGTGGAGAAATTCAGGGTGGAGTACATCAACCTGATTGCGGATGAAGCCGTGGTAGAGGCCTTCAGCAACCTTCCTGGTATAGGGCCGATTCAAGGAATCCCCATCACGTTCATCATCGATCGCAAGGGACAGATCTGCCGGCGATTTCTCGGTTTAACCGAGAAGCGGGTGTTTGAGGAGGCCATCAAGCAGGTACTTTAAGGGGAACATGATTTAAATCATTTTTAGGCCAATCCACAATGATAGGGTAAGACGAATAAGGTCCATTGTTTCGAAGTCTGAGAGCAGCCCATAGATGTAAATAATTTCCGGAATAGAAGTCCTAAGGAGGTTTAGAGGTCATGCCGGAAGGGAAACGAAGGATCGACAAAGAAATGAACATTGGCGAGGTTCTGGAAAAGTATCCCGAAGCCCGAGAGGTCTTTCAGAAGCATTTCGGGGAAGGCTGTTTCACCTGCCCGGGTTCACGGATGGAGACGATTTCCTTCGGAGCCCTGATGCACAACAAGGACGCTAATGCGATTGTGGAAGAGATCAATGAAAAGATTAAACTGTGAAGGAGGGGGTAGATGACGCACAAGATTACTGATGATTGCATTATGTGTGGAACCTGCAAAGAAGAATGCCCGGCGGAAGCCATCAGTGAAGGAGACCCCAAATACACAATCAATCCTGATTTATGCACAGACTGTTCGACCTGCGCCGATGTTTGCCCGGTAGAGGCCTGCATCCCAGAATGAAGGCTTGGGGAACAAGCATGCCAGCCCATTTTGGGGGTTTTTAAGCTTTAGAGGTACAAAAAGGAGGTATCTGTGCGAGAGAAAGTGGAAAAAGTGATCGATGAAATCCGTCCATTTTTACAGGCGGATGGGGGGAATATCGAGCTGATCGAAGTTCAGGGAGGAATCGTCAAGGTCAAATTAGTGGGGGCCTGTGGCTCGTGCCCCATGTCCCAGCTCACCTTGAAGCGCGGCGTGGAAGCACGACTCAAAGCCCAGGTTCCTGAGGTTAAAGAAGTCATCGCAGTTTAATCCCCTCTTATACCATCCTTCCTACTGCCAAACCTTCGGCCACAGCCTCCAGGGCCTTGCGCGGGGTTTTTGCGTCCCCGATGAGGTAGACCTCCGGCACTCGACCTTTAAGCTTTTCATAAAGGGCATTGACCGCCTTTGACCCCATGGCAATCACTACCGTATCCCCCGGGATAAAGTCTTCCTTCCCCCCGCGATCCACGATAACCCCCCCGGCAGTGATCTCCTTGGCGCGGGTGTGGGTCATGGTCTTAACGGAAAGGCGCCAAAGATCCTGCAAAATGGTCCAGCGGGTACTGCGGCCAAGATCCTGTCCGAGTTTGTTTAGTATCTCCACCACGGTGACCTTTTTCACCCCCCTAAATAGGAGCGAGTTCAAAGTTTCCACACTCTCTGCCTGGTTGACCATGATAAAACGGAGGGTATCGCCGTCGATGGTTCCTTTGCGGGCCAGGAAAATTGCTGTTCCCAGCCCCACAGCTCCCCCGCCGATGATGACCACCTCTTTCCCCGTATCCACCTTGCCGCAGAGAACATCCCAAGCCATGACCACATTGGGTCGGTCTACACCCTTAATCTCGGGGATCAGGGGCTCGGCCCCCGTAGCCACCACGATCGCATCGGGTTTTTCTAAATCGACCTGCTCCGGAGTAACCTCGGTGCGGGTGCGCACAGAGACATTCAGATTTTTCATCTGATTCTCGAGGTAACTCAGAAAGGTGAGAAACTCGCTCCTCCCCGGGGGGGCAGCCGCCAGGGGAAGCTGTCCGCCCAGCTTCTCCGTTTTTTCATAAAGGCAGACCTCGTGTCCCCGAAGGGCAGCAACCCGGGCAGCTTCCATGCCTGCTGGGCCTCCGCCAATGACCATGACCTTCTTCTTCCGGGCGGCCGGCTCGATGGTCAGCTTTCCTTCTGCACCTGCACGCGCATTTACCAGGCAAGTCTGGGGCTTTCGGTCAAAGAGGGGGTCGAAGCATCCCTGGTTGCAGGCGATACAATAGTTGATTTCGTCGAAGCGCCCTGCGCAAGCCTTATTCGGTAGTTCTGGGTCGGCGATCAATCCCCGGGCAAAACCGATGAGATCGGCCAGGCCGTCCCGGAGGATCTGGTCGGCCAAACGAGGATCATTAATTCGGTTGCAGGCCATAACCGGGATGGAGACAGCCTGCTTGATTCCCTGGGCCAGGTAAGCATATGCCCCCCGGGGTAAGCCCATCGTGATCTGAGGAACACGGGTCTCATGCCAGCCGCCCGTGACATTGATCATGTCCACCCCGGCTTTCTCCAGCTCCCGGCAAAAAATTTGCATTTCCTTGTTGCCCAATCCGCCTTCCATGAACTCGTTGCCCGCCACGCGGAAGATGATGGGAAAATCAGGGCCTACTTCCTTACGAATTTCGCGGCTTACTTCCAGGCCGAAGCGCATGCGGTTTTCGTATTCTCCGCCGTATTCATCCTTTCGTTTGTTGACGATCGGAGAAAGAAACTGGCTGATGAGGTAGCCGGCTGCGGCGATGATCTCGACTGCGTCGAAACCTGCCCGCTTTACGCGTCCGGCCGCCAGGGCATAGTTTTTCTGCACCTGCTTGATTTCCGGGACGCTCAGCTCGCGGGGAGTTTCGCCGGTGAACTTTGAGCGCACAGGTGAGGAGGAGACGGACTGCTTTCCGCCAATGAGCGCGGAATGGGTAAAACGCCCAGCGTGGTAGAGCTGGGCGGCGATCTTGGCGCCATGGGCCTGAATGGCTTTGGCCAGGCTGGCCAGGCCGGGGATAAATTTATCATCCCGAACGCTCAACATATCGGGGGCGCCGCTGTACTCATCGATGGTGCAACCGCCGATGATGATCAGGGCCACGCCCCCTTTGGCACGTTCCACAAAGTAATCGGTGTGGTGAGGGAGGAGCACCCCCTCCCATGAAGGAAGGTAGTGCATGGCGGGCATGACGATACGGTTCTTAAGCTCCAT